>NZ_JACHFL010000030.1 GCF_014201875.1 Deinococcus humi
CCTACAAGTCGGCCTGGACCCACGAAGCCGCTGTCGAGGAGCTGCGCGCGCAACGCGGACGACAGTTTGACCCCCAGGTCATCGACGCTTTCCTCGCCAGCTTCCGTCGTGGTCATACGAAGTCGTTACGTCGATAGCGCAAAAAGAACCTTCAGCCGTCAGTGCACAGCCACCCCGCTTCTAAGTGGGGTTTTTCATTGCCCGCTTCAAGAAGTGACGTATGACTCAAGGCCGTACTGTTGGGGAATTATTTTTAGAGGCGCGGGTAGATACTTCCAGAGCCCAGCAGGACCTCCTGAAGTACCAGCAATTTGTCGAACGCGCCAATGGCGTCAAGCTGAACCTGGACACCAAAGGAGCGCAGACAGAGCTGAAGTGCGTCAGCGACATCGGCGCTGACGCCTGCAGGCCTCCAAACTGCCAGGTCAGGAGTACTGCACCTAGGCAAAAGCAATGCGCCTGGAGACTGCAGAGCAGAACAAGGCCGCTTCTACCGCTAGTGCTGTAGCCAGACAAGTCCAGAGCACGCCCCACCACTCTACCCTGCAGGCGGCCCAGGACAAGCGAGCCCACCAGCAGGGCATTCAGGGATCGGGAATGAGGTCAAGGCCTACCGCAATCTGTGGCAGACCCACACCATCAGCAGCGATCAGGTTTACCGCGAGCAGGCCCGCCTGAACAGCAGGCTCCGGAAATGGCCCTGACGGTGGATAAGCAGGGCAACGCCTATCGTCGATAGACTCAGGTGGCCGTCGCAAGGCACCATGGATTCCAGCCAGGGCATGAACACGCCTGGGACTTCGGTGCGGGCGTCTTGCAGGGCATCACGAATGTGCTGGGGCAGCTCAGCGTGACGGATGACCTGATCAGCGGGTTGATTCGCCTGATGGAAAGCAAGCGGGCGCAGGTGAAGCACATCGCCAGCAAGCTCGGCGAGGAGACCCTGGCCGGATTGCAGCAAGGTCTGCAATCCAATTAGAAGGGCACATCTTGCCAGAGATTCCGTGTGGACGAGAAGCTGGCGGCGGTGGCGTCGGATCTGATGGACGGCGATGGACACCTGTCCAGCGAGAACCTAGCCCTTACCAATAACGTGATTCTCGATCTCAATAAGGCAAGTACTCTTGCGCTGCACCCTGGCCATGACTGCCTGCGCTCCCATCGCCCAGCCGGGCCAACCAAGGTGCGGTGCCAATGGTCTTACCACTTAAGTAAGTACCGCACAACTCAGGCGATTGAAGTTCCTACCCCTCTAAGCCGCGCCATGGGCGGGTGGGGGTTTTTTTGTTTGGGCTCTGCAATGCTTACTCAGGCAGATAAGGCCATGGCAGAGCTTCGTGATTTTCCCGCCGCCTCATCTACTTTCCTCAGCCTGGCAGCCTGGGACGAGGGCGAGTACTGGCGCGACGTTCAGATCATCGAGCCGTGCCCAGAGCACCAGGAGGTCAATCAATGGAGCTTTGGCAGGATTCCAGACAGTCTCATCCACTTTAAATCGTATCTTTGGATCAAACGCTCGCTGGATGATCCATTGACCCTGTTCCCCCGCTGCCCTGCTGAGGATCCATCATGAAATCCATTCTGCCCCTCGTCCTGCCTCTTCTCGCTGCCTGTGCGCCCGTCCAGACCGCACATACGCCGCGCCCTGACGCCACCCCATTCACCCGCTACGTCGCGCTCGGTGACAGCATCACGGCCGGCTTCCAGTCAGGTGGCCTTACAGCGGAGTCCCAGCGGGCGGCCTATCCCCATCTGCTGGGGGAGCGCGCCGGCCTGGACGTCCCCATGCCCGAGGTTCAGGCTCCTGGTTGCCCACCGCCCATTGGGGTCACGGGCGAGAAAAACTGCGCCTTGCGTCAGCCTGGAGTGATCTCACCCGTCGTGGCGGTTCCTGGAGCCAAAGTCGGCGACGTGCTCGACAGCACCGATATCCAGGTCACTGACCCCGACCCACAGCTCTACGACGCTGCGCTTTACCGGGCGATTCTGGGCCCGAGCACCACTCAGCTGGACGCGGCCCTGGCCCGCCAGCCCCTTTTTGCCACCGTGTGGATCGGGAACAATGACGTGCTGTTGCCCACGCTGCGCGGGCGGCCCGATCAGGCCACGCCACTGGACCGTTTCCGGGCGAATTACGAGATCCTGGTGGACCGACTCCTAACGGGGGGCGTGAAGTCGCTGGTCCTGATGACCATTCCCGATGTGACGCGGGTCCCGGCCCTTATTCCTGTGCGTCAGCTGCGCTTGCTGGGCGTGGTGGACGAGAGCTGTCAGGGACAGGAGGCGTATTTCGGCAGTGTCGTTGTGGGCCGGGCCAGCAAGACGGCGCCGTTGTCTTGCACGAGTCCGGAAACCCTGACTGCAGAAGAATATGGGCAGGCCCAGCGGATTGTGGAGGGGTACAACACAGCGATCCGTGCGATTGCCATTGAGCGGAAGATCCCGGTGTTCGATGTGACCCAGGTGCTGGACACCTTGCCTGGCCGTCCGCTGATTCCGACGGCTGCTGCGCCGTTTGGGCGGTCATTCAGCTTGGATGGAATTCACCCAAGCAACCTGGCCCATCAACGGTTCGCGCAGGCCCTGGCACTGTTTTTCAACGCGCAGTTCGGAACGGATCTGGATGTCCGGCCCTAAACAGGAGTGGATTGCCGGCGCTTTGAGGGTTTTGGATTCAGAGTGATGCCTGTCATGGCAAGAGAGAAGGAGGCTGCCACAGACTGACTTGACGTGAAATTACCCAGTCCTGCACAGAGGAAGGCATCGCCTCAAGACCGCACAGTGGGCTGACCCACCCCCGTTATGCAGCAGCTCCACGAACACCCCGGCCACCACCGCGTCGCAGTGGCGCCCCGCCTGCGCCATGATCTCGCTTAGCGCTGCTTTGGGGGACCACGCAGCCTTGTAGGGCCGCGCATTGGCCAGGGCATCTTACACATCACACAGCGTGAAGATGCGTCCCGCCAGACTGATCTCACGCCCGACCTTGCCCTCCGAGTACCCCTGCCCGTCCCAGCGTTCGTGGTGATCGCGTACCACCGCCAATGTCATGTCCGGCCAAAAGTCCAGCGCAGCGACTAGGGTCATGCCTCGTTCGATATGGGAGCACATTACGGCCTGTTCGTCGACGGTGAGCGCTCCAGGTTTGAGCAGCGCCGCGTCGGGAATGGCGACCTCGCCGATGTCGTGCAGGTACGCGCCCCAGCACACGGCCTGGATCTGAGACGGAAACCAGCAGAGCGCCTCTACCATCCGCGTGGCTAGCGCGACGATGCAGTCCATATGGCCCCAGGTTGCGCTGTCCCGGGCTTTCAGGGCTAGGCTCAGCCCCCGGAGCTCGCTGGCGCGCCTATGGCTGCCAGCCGCGCGGTGAAGCGGCGGTGGGCCTGAACCCGAGCCGCCTCGGCAGGCTCCGGTCTCGTGTGGTGCATTGGGTCCGGCCTGTCGAGAGGCATGAAGGTATCAGTGCGGACCCAGCAGTTGCAGGTGTGATGCCGCTTGAACTCGCTCACTGTGCCGTACTTGACTACTCCCCATTGCAGCGAGGGCGTTTTTCACTTTCGTCAGCAGTGACATTCTGCCTGAAGCTAGTTCGCCACATACATAACGGCACCAGCCTCTAAATACAAGTGCGTTAAATCCCGCTGGGCACGGGGCAGCCTAGAGTCAGTGCTTGAGAATGGAAGTCGAATTGAATGTCTTTACTCGTGTTGAGGCAGTTCAGCGCATAGAATGAAAACTTCCTTCATTTCATACAAACAACTCGTCAGAAACTTACCCGTACAACTGCGAATACAGAGAATGAGGGCTTTTTCAATACCCAAACCACTGATGTTCGATTGGGTGTGGACCGCACGTGGTCCAGGCGTGCTCAAAGCTCGCTACGGCTGGTCAGGTTACGCACGGTGTGACTGATCTGCCAGTAGTGCAGGACCTTTTCCAACTGCTCCAGGAAATCGTGAAAGCTGACAGATTTCACCAGATAAGAACTGGCGTGCAGGATGTACGCCAGTTCTACATCCTTCTGAGCGCTGGACGTGGACAGGATCACCACTGGGATGTGGACTAAGCGAGCGTCTTGCTTCATCTCGGTCAGCACCTCGAAGCCACTCATGCCAGGCATGTTGAGGTCCAGCAACACCACGTCGGGTTGAAATTCAGGTCGATACAGTAGTTCCAGCGCTTCCCTACCGCTTCCTACACAGGTCAGCACGCATTCCGGGCGGAGCTGTTCGAACGCCTCTTGCGCCAGCATGCGGTCTTGCAGGTTGTCGTCAACCAGGAGGTAGTGTCGATGCGACGTCATTGAAGGGAGCATAAACTGTTCGCGTTCGTCCTCCAGAAAGATTTGACGGTCAGATACGCCCACCGCATTGGGCGGCCACAAGGAAGTCCAGGCAGCCGCCCGGCTAGCGTAGCCTGTGGACCTTGACCTGACAGGTTGGGAGTAGTACGGTTTTGCCCTGGAATTCATTGGGCATTGCTCACAAAGGCCGCTCGCCTAGGCCTCAATCCCGCCATCAAAGTCGAGCCCCCAGTTCACCGTACGGCCCACCGTTCGCCGCCGTTTGACGTCGTACATCCGTGCGTCGGCCAGGGACAACCACTCGTTCACGCCTCCCTCGGGCAACAACTGCGCCGTGCCTCCCTGCAGGCTCAGCGGGCCAGTCCCCGGCAGCCACGCGGCGGCCAGTAGCCCCTGCGTCAGCCGGGCGCTCGCTTCCCCTACCCGCGCGACCGGTCCCCACACCAGCAACGCGAATTCATCGCCGCTCAGCCGAAACGCGACGTCGGGTGCCAGCAGGCTTTGCCTCAGCACCCGCGCTAGGGTTCTCAGCACGGCGTCGCCACCCTGATGCCCATGGGTGTCGTTGATCGTTTTGAATCCGTCGACATCGAGCATGACCAGATTCAGCTCTAGACCCTCCTGCCGGGCCAGCCGCATGGCTTCCGACACGTCTTCGTAAAAGGCCCGGCGATTGAGGAGTCCTGTCAGCGTGTCCGTGCGGGTCAGCCGCTCGAGTTCCTCACGCAGCGCCGCATTGTCCAGCGCAATCGCAACATGCTGTGCCAGCAGCTGCAGGAACTCCAGATCGGTGCTGTCGAAGGCCCCGGCCTCATAACTCTGGATAGACAGCACGCCCACCCGTCTGCCCTGGATCTCCAAGGGGACAAATAGCATGGATCTTGCTGGCTGGCCCGGCTGCTCGTCCACCTGGCGGATATCCGGGATGACCTCCGGGCCCCTGGTCATGCGCCGGACGCGGACCGGATGGTCCTGCAAGTAGGCGTCGATGTCGCTCACGGACAGGGCATCACCGTATAGCACGCTCTCCATGATGCCTTCAGGGTAGAACGGGACGTGCTGGGTGAAACGCTGGTCCTCCTCGCGTAATTCCCAGCGCCAGTCGCCGTTCGGCTGCAGCAGGGCCAGCAGCGTGGCCTGCGACGGGAAGAGGGCGCCGGCCTGCTGATGCACCGCTTGAACCACGGCCTCGACCTCATGGCTGTTGCGGGCCAGCGACGCCAGCACCTGCACGAGCAGGTGATAGCGGGCAACGAGGGATGTTGGGGACCTCAACATGAACAAACTCCGGATGGGAACGAACTGGAGAGACAGGTGGTGAGCAGAGACTATCGTGCTGGCGGCAGATTAGAGGGGGGTGACGGATGGCTCTTGGACCACAACCCTCTGTACTCACTCCATGCCACAACTCGGCGCAGGAGCAGAGCGCCCAGGGATTACCTTGAGACATGGCGCAAAGTCGGAAGGAACTGGGGGTCAGTTACGTCGTCATTGAGAGCATCGCAGGTCACCTCGCCCACGTTGTGCTGTCAGACGGCACCCCCGCGGACTGGCGCCTGTCGAGTCTGCCTGCGGGGGTGAAAGAGGGCGATATCGTTTTGATCGACGTGCAGGGCGGCGATGTGGAGATGGAGGTTGGTCACAGGACAGGGGAGCGGCGCCGTACCCAGCGCCAGCCCGACAGCGGGCCCGAAGGAGACCCGGACCCGTGAATCTGGCCCTGTTAGCGCGGAATTAAAGGGACAACCTGCCGCCCTGCGCTTATGCATGGGCGGGTGGGGTGTCCCCACAGCATAAAAGCTGCTCAAGGCTTTATTGATGGAGGCTCTTCCCAAAGCGGTGTGGAACACTGCCCTTTCCGCCTACCCAAGCGAGAGCTTGGGAAGCGCAAACCAGAACGTCGCTCTCTTATCCACCTTTCCTTCCCCCAGAGTCCGCACCTAGCACACCAGCACGCCGCTCTGTGCCACGGTCTCGGGCGTCAGGGTTAGCCCCTGTGTCAACTTATGATAGATACCGATTCCATTTTTATTGTCCCAGAGGCCCTGGAGCGACCTACAGTCACGTCACAAACGGGAATGCGGGATTCTTACCATTTTCTCATTTTCAATGAGGCCAATGGAAAAGATGACTGCTTATTGTTAACGTGCCTGTCACGTGCCGCATATCCAAGATGTAACGATATGGACGGTTGAGCAGCCTCAGCCGACGACGGTGTTCCATACACCATCTATGTCGCCTAGATTGTTCCTGTGCCCGGCTTTAGGAGGCTACAGCACATGATCAAAACCTCTCGATATGCACACGCGCTGGGCTGGTACAGTCTTGCGCTCGGCACCACGGAACTGCTCGCGAGTAAACCGCTCGCAGACGCATTGGGGGTGCCAGACCGTACCCGTTGGCTCCGTATGTTCGGTGCTCGAGAACTCGCGCATGCCGCGCTGGTCTTTACGCTGCCGACTGTTGGGGTGTGGTCGCGGGTGATGGGGGACGTGATGGACCTCGCGGCCCTCGGTGCGGCCTTGAAACCGGAGAATCCAGCGCGTGGTCGGGTGGGAGCCGCACTAGGCATCGTGATGGTCACAACTGTCATAGATACCCTGTGCGCTCTGCAACTTACCAGAGTGGGCGGGCGGGCCTCGGTGTCTGAGTAAGGGCCTGAGCTTCTTGCCACCAGGCTGGCACCCATTCTCCTTACGCTGGCAACCGCTGCACTGGATGTAGCGGCGCGTGCATCACTGTTCGCGATGCGGGGCTCTAGCGCTCGACTGCCGCAGAGCGGTCGCGCAGCGCCACACGGTGAACGGAACCCGGCCGGACCGGACCTGTACGCACAGGCTCGAATCTGAAATGCCCCCACCTCCCTGCGTGGGCGAGTGGGTAGCTTTTTTCGTTCAGTCTTGCACCCGTGCCACCCACCACCCGCTGATCTCCTGCGGTGGATCCGTCTCGTCAAAGCGGTGGACCTCGACCACCAGCGTGCCGCACTCCAGCACCCAGCAATCACGGGACGGCTCACCGAGCCACCAGGGGCCTCCAGCTCGGAACGCATCGTGCTCGCGCGCCACCCGGTAGGTTCGGTTACGCCAGTGTAGCGAAACCGGCTTCCCCTGTTCGTTGAGGTCCACCCCGCACCGTTCCTGGACTGCTCGCATGCCTCACGCTACCTGCTCTGACGGGCTGAAGCACAGACGATCTGAAAAGCTCTGCCTCCCAGGCAAGAATTTGACTTAAGGACGTGAATGACCCTAAGCTCGGTTTATCGCCTGACATCGCTCACGGGGGACCTTCATCGGGCGTTGAAAGATCACGGCTCACCGCTGGTGCACACTGGGCAGATGACTACGGTGTACTACTGGGCGCGTCCTCGAGAGCCTATCACGGAGCTGACGGAAGGACCGATCCTGATGTACTGCCCGCACTGCCACTTCATTCCGCACACACCGCACCTGTACCGTGGCAGCCGCTATGGCGATATGGGCGGTTTTACTTGCGGGCAGTGTGGCGGTGAAGTACGTGTACGCGACCAGGATTGTCGTCCTCCGATCACGTACACCTTCAAGTCTGACGGTTTATCAGCGGGGTCAAACGGACCCACCGAGACCATTGTCTACGAAGCGTTGTACCAGGTGCAGTGGGCGAACCTCGAGCAGATTGAAGCTTGGACCGGACACACCATTTTGGCCAAGACCGGCTCGGGCACGTTCGAGCTCGAGCCGGTCGTCGAGATGCTGGCCGATCACGTCCGCCAGCAGGGTCTTGAGGTGCGGAAAGCTCCCATTGAGCATCCGTTCATCACGTGGATTCCCGAGCCATTCCGTCAGTGGCTTGACCTGATTCACTCGCTCAGGGTGCATCACCTAGACGGGCCATAGGGTCACGCCGACAATCCCTCAAAACGGGGCAGGCGGCAATGCAAGGCTCACTAGGAGGGTGACGCAGAGAACAAGCAGATCGTGAACACGATCCAGTGCGAGCCGGAGCACGAACCCCCTGCAATGTCCGTGCTTTTTGCGTTTCACCACATGAAATGCAGACCAACCGAGAGGACGGCAGCGTCCCCTGCGGTACAAGGCGCAGCTCAGCCGTACAAAAGCCCCCTGCTCCCTGCGCTTCGGCATGGGCGGACGGGAGCTTTTTGTTGTGACGCTGCTGTCAGGCGATTCCCAGTAATTTTGCTGTCCAGGAAACACAATGCGTACATACGGTGGTTTGATTCTCATCTCTTCTCTTCTTCTCACATCCTGCAATTCGCCCGCTGTCGTTCAACCAGAGCCAAAAAAAGATCCAACACCCGTACTTCAGCTTGCTGCAGGAACCTTTGTCACCCAGAGCATTGAGAAGATCGGCACCTCCTTACTCGTGAGTTTGGCGTTGTCCGACGGCAGGGCGCTTACCGAGAACACCCAGGTCACGATCACCGGCCCAGCAGGCTGGAACCAGGATGAGCCTGAGCCGCGGGTGCTCACGGTAGGCGCCAACCTGTACGGCACCTATTTCATGAGTACGGGAATGGCCCCTGTTGCTGGCGTGTACAAGGTCTCGGCGACAATTGCTGGACAGACGTACACGGCCACGTCCGGCCAGATCAAACCCGCCAGCGTTCTTAAAACGGCTGCACCGATTATCGCTACCGACGATGGCACCCAAGTGACCGTAAGCTGGCCGCCCGTCGACGGCGCGGCCCTTTATCTGCACCGGGTGTACCCCACGCAGGCCGATGCCTCCGGGGAGCGGCCCCTCGTGACCGCCGCCAACATTGCCACTCAGAACATTCCAGTCACCTTTCCCTCGTCAGCGCTGACACCGAACACCTCGTACGACATCGGCGTTCTGGCTTTCAGCAGAGTGGTGGATTTTAGAAAGAACATCAATGTTCCCACCCAGTTCAACGCCTCCAACACATACATAACTCAACCGCTTTTTCGGAAGCCCTAAGCGGTAGCCGCTTCACGGTGCTTTGAACGAGGGCTGCTAGAGCGCCCCATTCAAGGAATCAGAAGGAATCAAGGCGGCCATTGGGCCGCCTTTTCTCTTCATTGACCTTCCCGGCTGCATAGAGCCTGTGGCCGACGCTCTAATTCTATTGCCAGCTTACGCCCTCGAAATTGCCCGTCATGTCTGGGCCGAAGTCCTCTCCGACAAAAACGCGCCTCCAGGTGCCACTCAACTTCTTGTCGCTCACAACACCCATGAAATCGTATTTCACGTCCTTGTTGGTGTCGTAGTAATCGTGAATCGGCAGCTCAATTTTAACCTGACTGCCGATGACTGTACCAATCAAATTGCCGCTGTATGGTTCGATCCATGCGGCGTCCGCTGTGACGTATCCCGCGTTCCCAAAGCCCGTGAAGGTGTTGCCGCTCTGATACACGTGGATCCACAACCGGTGATTGTCGCCGACCCCCTTCTTGAGATCCAGGATGTAGGCGCTCTCCAGCTGAGCAGTCTGTGGAGCACTGGGTTGTTCCACCTTGGGCGGCGCATCTGTCACCGGGAGAGGAGCGGTTGACGTGCAGGCCGTTAATGCCAGGAGGCCAACGACACTGAGGGTTAAAAGGAGCGCTTTACTCCTGCACTGTAAGGTGCGACTGACATAGACCAATGCTCATTTGTTGTCCCCCGGTGGGGGAAGCGGAATGAAAGAAGGGAAGGTGTCCTGTGGCCGTTCATTGTCCCGGCGCAGTCTTATCCTGTCACCACCATGCGCCCGAGTGAGCTGACCCCTGCCGAGATCGCCGACCAGCTCGCCCGCATGTATGCTGCCGATCAGGGTGAGTCAGATGACCGGCCCAGAGGAGCGCACTGCCCTGGCGGACTACTTGGGCTGCCACGAGGAAATCAGGACAGATGCCTGGGCCGCCTGGTCTGCTGAACTGAATCCATCAGATTGGGACGTCGCCCAATACTGGCTGGACGTGGAGTTCATCGAGCCCTGCCCAGAACACCAGCTCTGAGTAATGGAAAAAGCGGCCCGAAGACCGCCTTGATTTCTTAAATATAGCCCGGTATGCAGCTGCTGTCAAATCATACAGCCCGGTGCTGAACTTCAGCGCCGCAGATCACTTTGGGAGACGAAGTCGACACCCCGCGCCGCGCTCACCCTGCACCAGCCCGATGAACAGAATTGCAGGCGCAGTTGCGTGTCCCTGGCCAGCGTGGCCACCTTCGTCTCCGTCATCTCGGAGCGATTCGCAGGTCGCTGGTGCTGCAGCGGATCGCGTCGTCTGTCGGGGTGCCGCGGCAAGAACCGACACTGGTCTCACCTGCTGGTTGGCCGGACACCCCAAGGTGTAGTCCAGCTCTCCGTAGACATAGGAGCTACTGTCGCTGGGACACGAATGAATGCCAGCGGTGATACCCGCTGCGACGTGGCCTCAAGGAGAAAGAACATGGCCATCCACCCAACGTCAATGGTCTTCTTATGGCGCAATCCTGCACGGAAGCGCAGCGCGTACACGCTCCGTTGCGGCGTGGCTCAAGAAGACGCACCGCTGGCCGCCCTCGTGCTGCCGAAGGAAAGACGATGGACCGTGAAGGATCAGCACCAGCAACCTTCAGGATGCCGAACTGGACCACGCCGACACCCACCGCAGCCGCAATAGCGCCCAGGTAGGAGTGTTGACGTTGACTGTTCTTAAGAACAGCCGACGTCTGGGCTCCTGCGGACTGTCCGCGCTGCATGGCAAAAGAGGCTTTCCAAATCAATGTCAACTTCTGACATTTTCACTCAGAGCTGGCAACCCGAATATTGTGTTTCTGACCGCTTTCACTTCACACGGGCCGTCAGCGTCAAGGTGCCGCTCTCACCAGCCGCGACCTGTGTGCCGCTCCCGCAAAAACTGTTGAGGGCTACCACGTAATTCTGTGTCGCCGTCAGGGTCACGGACGTGCCGGACGGACACACCAGAACGGCACTCACCGGCGTCAGGTTGGTTGCCAGGCTGTCTTGCAGGCTCAGATTGGGGATCGCCAGGTCACCGCTATTCGTATAGCGGATGACATATTCCATTAGATCGCCGGGGCTGGCGACACTCGATGTGCCTCCTGTCGTCTGCTGCTTCGTGGCGTTACGAACCGTCTTGACCAGATCCAAATTTGTCACGGGATCGCGGGCTGTCACGGTCACCGAGGAGGTGTTGTTGGGCGTATCCGGGTCAATGGCGTCATTGGCGCGGCTCACGGTGGCCGTATTGGTCAGGTTGGTGCCGATCGTGGTGGCGGAGCTCACGGTGCTGGTCACGGTGATGACGACCGGCGTCTGATTATTCAATGTCACTACCGTCGAGAGCGCTCCGGTGCCGCCGACGACCGCACACCCACTCGGACAGCGCCAACTGCTGGCCGTGGCCCAGCTGGGCAGCGCGTCGGCCACGGTCACGGTGAGCGGTTGGCCCGGAGTGCTGGCGGTCAGGTTCTGTACCGTGAGGGTGTAAGTGATTTTGCCGCCCCGCGCCGCCGTAGTGGCTGAGGTGGCCTTCACAAGGCTGATGTCGGCGGTCCGGACCTGCACAGAGTTGCTGGCCGTGGCCGGGCTCCCAGGATAGTAGGCCCAGGTGTCCATGACTTTCTTGTCGCCGAAGGCACTGCTCCAGCTGTGTTGAGCGCTCAATGAACTGTCGACGCCGCTGGGCGTCACGTCGGGGCTGGGCGCGCCGGCGATCCCGGTCGATACGCCATTCGAGCGGGTGAGAAGGCGGTCGTCCCAGTAGATGGTGCTGGCACCGCCGGAACCGCTCAGCGTCTGCCGGGTAATATTCATCCCCACAGCATTTTCTGAGTCGAGGAGAGGAAAGTGCACCTCACCGGCAAACAGGGTCACGCTGGCGGTATAGCTGTTACTGCCAGCGGGCACGACCTTGCCATCGCCGTCGAGGCCGTCCCAGTCGACTGTATTGCTGCCGCTCTTGGCGAGCCCAGTCAGGACCCGGTTGGTGTTGGAGCCACTGCCCGACAGGGGAATGGTGAGGCGGTAGCTGAACGCCTGCGGGCTGGAATTGGTGAAGGTGAAGGTCCCGCCCAGGAGAAAGCCGTTGGAACTGCCGGCATACCCAACATTCCCTTCGCGGCCTGTGAACGTCAGGCCACTTGGGGTGGGGGGCAGGGTTGGCGCACTCGTGAGCAGCCAGTCGGTGCCCACCGTTGCCGGGAGCGTCGTATCCGGAACGTTGAAGAACAGTTTGTGCGTCACGTCGGTGCCGCTGTCGAGCCCAACCACTGGTGTGCCGTACGTTGCCGAAGCGACGGTGGCGCTTTGAAAACTCGCCTGACCAGAGCTGTTGGTCACGCCCTTGTTGTTGGCGAAGAACACGAAGCCGTAGGGATCAAGGTTCTGCGTCACCTGATAGCGGTAGCCGTCTTTGGTCTGCACGTAGAGTTTCAAGCCTACAGAGCGGCTGTTGCCGCCGCTGTTCATCGCCAGATAGGTGGTCCAGACACGGCCCGGAACAGCAGTAGAGCCGTTCTTGACCACCGTGACGTCCCAGGCGGCGATACTGGAGTCGCTGGCGACAGG
Source organism: Deinococcus humi (assembly GCF_014201875.1). Classification (NCBI taxonomy): domain Bacteria; kingdom Thermotogati; phylum Deinococcota; class Deinococci; order Deinococcales; family Deinococcaceae; genus Deinococcus; species Deinococcus humi. The sequence goes on from NZ_JACHFL010000030.1 coordinate 12,822, forward strand.
GACAGGCCACGCGGTTCCCACGGTGTTGGCCGTAGGGGCTTTGTCGGCGGTGGGGCTGGGGGCCAGAAACTCAATCGTATAGACGTTGGTGCTGGTCACAGTGTAAGTGCAGGGAATATAGCCGCCGGCATTGACAGTGTTGGGGCCGCTGGTCTCCTGAAGCCGCGTTTCGATGTAGCCAACCTTCGCGTTTGTGGGCAGGCAGGTCTTCACGGGAGTCGGTGCGCTGCCGCTGGTCAGATTCACCTCACCGGCGTAAACATTGATGGATGCGGCCGGCGATAAGCCGCTAAGCATGCCACTGCTGCCCATCGCCAGTTGCTCGCCGGCATTGGCATACACGAAGAGGCTGGTCTTGCGCATAGGCGAGGCCGTTCCCAGATCACCCTTGTTGCTGTTGCCCGTTTCCAGCGAAGCGCGGGACGTCCCACTCACCAGAAGCTCCGAGCTTCCTTCAGCGGCGGCCATTGGGAGGGCGAGACTCAGAATGAACATCAGCCAACCCGGCAGACCAGACCGTCGAAAGGGTGGGAACGAAGTGCCCGACATGGAGGCAAAGGTAACGTGCTGCCCCTCACACGGCTCTGACACATCAGGCCGCAGCTCAGGGCCACCTAATCCCACGGGTCTGGCGTTTTACCGATCCGCACCTCATGCATCTATCCATTGGAGAGGCCACTGGAGATCGTGGCTGTGACCAGGAAGGTAGAGCAGGGGCTTGGGCTGCGTGAGCGGCAATACGGCAACTATGGGAGTAGGCCAGGCAGAGTCCTGTCCGAAAGTAGGACTTGGCTGGGAAAATGGGAACCTGACCGTGTCAAGGCGCAGTCAGCGCAGCACTTTCATGCCGCCCCACATGGCCCGACATAAGCGCAGGCAGGACACTGGGACTGACTTTCTTCCCCTCCTCCTGATCGGGGCTGGAGGCGTCCCGGCTGCTGTCGCCAACGGGTTCTGGGTGCCCCTGATCCCCGTGTGCACCGTGGGGGCCATCATTATGGCGGTCAAGGTGCAGCAAAGGCACCGGCAGAAGCTCCTGGCTCTGGCGGACCTTCTTTCCCTGGATCCCAGGGAATTGGAACTGCACTTCGCGCAGGTCATCTCGGCGCTGCCTGACGGGACGGTCACCGTTAACCGGGGATCGGCAGACCAGGGCGCAGACGTCAATGCCAGCGGCCCGAAGGGAAAAAAGGTGGGGGTGCAGGTCAAGCACTCTCCCACCAGCAACCTGGGTAACAAGGCCGTACAGGAGATCGTGGTGTCCAAGGCCATCTGCCAGTGCGAAATACGCTGTGCTGATCATCAGCAGGCCTGGCTACACGCGCGCTGCACAGGAACTGGCCTGGGCCAACCGCGTGGTGCTGTATGGGGAACACGATGCCGTCCTGGCGGCGGTGGGTGCCCCCCCCATGTGCTTCTTCGCCGTGATCGCGGGTCCACTGCAGCCGCCGGGTCCCCTCGCGGGCCATCAGGTCATCCTCGTGCAGAACATTCACAGATTGCCCGACCCGATCATCGACGTTCATGCGGACGAACGCCGCACGGCGGTCCACGATCCGCCACAGGATCAAAGCGTCATGCGGGTCGATCAGTCCAACACCATCTCCTGACCGCTCGAACAGCGCTCGCAGGCACTTCCTGCTCTCCTCACATTTCAGACGCATCCAGCGTTCATGGGTCACGTCCAAGTCGGTGGCGACCACCAACTTGATCTCGCCATCCCCGCTGAGCAGATGCGTCGTGTTCCAGGAGATATAGCGCCGCTGATCGTGCGTGCTCAACCAGTAGTTCTTGTCTCAGCTGATCGGTTTTCCTGGCGTCATGGCGGCGTGGCCGGCCCTGGCCCGGGCTGCCTCCTGAGCGGCCAGCACCAGTGGCCACAGGACCTGACAGATGAGCTCTTCCTCCTTGAACCCGGTGAGGCGTTCACACGCCGCGTTGAAGCGTACAACTCATCCATCGCGGTCGAGCACGACGATCAACGCCGCAGTGATGTCAAAGGCCACCGATGTGACGTCATGGCGGGAGATCAGGGAGTAGCACAAAGGAGCAGACTCGCCGCAGCCACCGTCACGGTGAAAATTTTCCATGCTCACACTCTTGCCTGCCGGTCGGGGGTGTCAGACATTGACTGTAGCGTGCTGTGGACGAACATGGCGCCATGCTCGACCTCCTGTTCCAACCGCCTAGAGACACGGAAGACACCCGCCACTGATCACAACCCCTGGCTGAGCCAAATGGTTACTCGGCGCCATGGGACATCACGAGAGCGGCCCCACCCTGTAACTGCCTCTCAGCCAGATCCACCACCTGTCGCGTTTGCCGAGCGCGCTCTGCCGCGAAGACCATCAAGTGGCTTTCCAGCGTTTCTTGCGGGCCGCTGAGAATCAGCCCCGGATCGTTTTCCCTCACCGCCGCAAGAAACGCTGACATCAACCCGTCGTCGCCACCGCCGTGTCCCGACAGGATGCTGCCGTCCGAGGCAACTGCACTGTCCAGAACCGACGTTTCGCCTGTCAGAAAATCATAGACCTCAATCCGCTGGCTATCGCCGTACAGTTCGCCATGCGTGCCGAAGATGCGGGTCTCGCGCCCACGGGCTCGGGTGAAGGCGGTCATGGTAAAGCTAGCCGTCACGCCGCCCGCGAACTCGAAGTTGACCACCTGATGGTCAACCACGTCGTTATCGCAGGCGTACACGCAGCGACCATAAGGGCCGTCCAGTAGTGCCGCCTTCACGCCCTCCAGCGTGAGGTCTGGAGTGAGAACATTCACGGGCCAGCTGGTATTCCCGACCTCCAGTTGCCCCAGGTAATAGCGGGTGGCCGAGTACGGACAGGCCTGCTCGATTTCTGGTGGGCAGTCCAGGCAGCGGTCCGCAGCACCGGGGGGCTGTTCCGCGCGCCGGAAGTGCTTGAGGCTGCCGAAGGACGAGACCTTCAGGCACGGCAGGCCGACGATGTAGCGCAGCCAGTCCAGGTCGTGACAGGATTTGGCCAGCAGCATTGGGCTGCTTTCTTCGGCATTGCGCCAGTGACCGCGCACAAAGGAATGCGCCTGATGCCAGTAGCCGACCGGCTCCAGGTGTTCCACGCTGACGATCTCGCCGATGGTCCCAGCTTTCAGCACAGCCTTCAGGGCCTGCGTGTAGGCGGTGTAGCGCAGCACGTGGCAGACGCCCAGCATCACGCCGTGCTGTTCTGCGGCGGCCACGATGCGTCGGCACCCCTCCTCGTCAGGGGCCATCGGCTTTTCCAGCAGCAGGTGATAGCCCTGTTCGGCTGCGGCCTCCACCGGGGCGACGTGATCAGCGTCCTGGGTGGCGATCACGGCCACGTCGGCCAGTCTCGGATGTTTCAGCGCCTCTTGCCAGTCGTTAAAGACCCGTTCAGGCGGCAACCCGTAGCGTTCGGCGAAGGCGGCGCGGCGAGCCGGATCCGGCTCGGCCACCGCGACCACCACCCCCTCGGCCGGGTGGTTGCGGGCGTAGTCGGCATAGGTCTGTCCCCGGCTGCCCGCGCCCAGGATCAGCAGGGTAACGGGCGCCCCCATCACTGGCTGCCCCATGCGCCCACCGGTTCGCGTAGATAATCAGGAAGATCGGCCCGCTCAGCCTCCACCAGCTCGGCGAACATGGCCCGGATCTCGTCCAGCGAGCAGACGGCGGCAGTCAGAGGGTCGAGCATCAGCGCCTGAACCGCCAGCTCGCGGTCCCGGTGCAGGACGGAGTCGGCCAGCAGGCTGTGGACCGCCATGTGAGAGCGGTCCAGCGCGGCCAGCGCCTCGGGCAGCCGTCCGTGGGGCTGGGGGTGGATGCCGCTGCTGTCCACCGCGCAGCCCACCTCCACCACGCCGTCCTGCGGCAGGTTGTCGATCAATCCGATATTCGGCAGGTTGCAGGTGATGTGCTGGGGCCGGTTGAGCACCACGCCCTCAATGATGTTAGAGGCGAACTCCGGGCTGCGGGTCATATTGATGGCGGCCTCCCCGGCCTTCTCGCGGTCGATCAGACTCCGCACCTGCACCGCGTGCTCGCCACGCCACCGCGGCCAGTTGTGGGCGTAGAAGCCGCTCTCGCCCTTGTACGCGGGCCGGGTGAAGTGTGCCACCAGTTCGGGGCGTTTGCGGAAGTACGGCACGTATTCCGAGAAATGCCCGCTGGACTCCGTAGGAAAGGCCCCGAAGTGCCTGAGCATCTCGAAGCGGACGATATCCTGCTCGTAGATTTCAGGTTGCTCCATGGCCTGCCTGAGGCGGGGCATCACGTCCTGGCCGTGCCAGCCCAGCTCCGTGAACCACGACAGATGGTTGACCCCGGCGCAGCGGTAGGTAAGCTCGTCAGCGGGCAGCTCGAGATACCCCGCCAATTCGGCCAGAGTGTTCTGGACGGAGTGGCATAGCCCGTAAACCTTGAGGTTTGAGCCGCGCGCCGACAGCAGCACCAGGGCGCTCATCGGGTTCGTGTAGTTCATCACCACCGCAGCGGGGGCCAGCCGCCCAATATCGCGCAGGATTTCCAGCCAGGCGGGGGCCGTCCGCAGAAACTTCATGACACCGCCGGGGCCGGTGGTGTCCCCGATGCACTGGTCCACGCCGTACTTCATGGGAATGTCGTAGTCGTGCCGGACGTTGCCCAGTCCCGAGACCTCGATGGTGTTGATGACGAAGTCGGTGCCGGGTAGCGCGGTCAGCCGATCGGTGGAGGACATGACCGTGAACGGTTTGCCGCTGCGGGCCACGGTCAGTTCGGCGAGTTCATGGGCCATGGCGAGCCGGCCCGGGTCGATATCGATCAGGGTGAACTCGCCCGCGTTCAGGCCGTCAATGGCAAGGACGTCAGTGATCATCTGCTGGGCGAACACGGCGCTGCCGGCACCGATGATGGCGATCTTGGTCATGGGCAATGGACTCCGGGGAACACCGCTGCGGGCCATGATCGGCCGGAGCGGGCAAGTGGTTGAGGGGCGTGACCGAGCGTGACGTTCAGGTCCATGCCGGCTTCAGCAGCCGGGTCTGCGTCACCAGCTCACGCGCCGCCTGTGCCCGGAACCTGAGCGGCCCCCCCAGCATGGCGTTGGCGCTGCCCGACGCGACAGCCAACTGCAGGGCTTCGGGCACAGGCTGGCCACCCTGCCGTGCCCAGAGAAAGGTGCCCAGCAGGGTGTCGCCGCTGCCCACGGGATTGCAGGCGTCGATCTGCGGAGCCTCGACCTCCCAGACCTCCTCGCCAACAAAGGCGGCGCCGCGCTCGCCGCGCGTCAGCAGCACCTGAACGCCGCTGCGGCGGTACAGGTCGCGGGCGGACTCCAGCGCGGCGCTGCCGGTCAAGGCGGCCAGCTCGTGTTCATTGGGCTTGATCAGGCTGGCCCCGGCCTCGATGGCGGCGCCCAGCCCCGCGCCGCTGCTGTCCACCACAGGCCTGTCCAGGCCGCACAGCAGTTCCAGAAAGGCATCGGGTGGCGTGCCCGAAGCGAGGCTGCCGCACACCACCACCTGACCTTCCGGCAGGCGCGACAGCACCCGGGCCACCGCTTCCGGCTGGTACAGGGGGCCTGCCTCGTTGATCTCGGTGGGGTGACCGCCACTGAGCAGGGCCTGACATTCGCGGGTCTCGCCGTCGCCGTCCTCCAGCACGCTGTCCAGCCCCTCGGCGTCCAGCAGGGCGCGGAAGTGCTGACCGTTAAAGCCGCCCACCACACCCGCCACGCAAACCTGGCCCCCGAAAGCACGCACCGCCCGCGCCAGGTTGACGCCCTTGCCCCCCGCCGCCACGGTCAGCCCGGTGACGCGGTGAAGCTGTCCCAGCACCAGTGGGCGGTCCAGGATCATCGTTCGGTCCAGCGACAGATTCGGCGTCAGCGCGACGATCATGCCTGTCCGGCCCCGCCCAGCGCCCGGATGTATTCCTCGGCACGCGCTCCCATGGCGCCCCGCCCGGCCCCCAGGTACTGGCGGGGATCCCTGGCCCCAGCGTCCAGCGCTCTCTGAACCGCCCGGGTGAACGCGGCGGTCAGATCGGTGGCAAGGTTGACCTTGGCGACGCCCAGCATGGCCGCCCGGGCCAGCTCGTCCAGCGGCACGCTGCTGGCCCCGTGCAGCACCAGCGGCAGCGAGGTCAGGTCGGCCAGCCGTTCCAGTCGCCCAAAATCCAGCCGGGCATTCTTGCTCTCCTGCTTGTGGGCGCTGCCCAGGTCGACGGCCAGGAGGTCGCAATGGCTGCTCTGAATGAACTGGGCAAGCTGCGCTGGATCGTCGTGGCGCTCGCCGCTGCGCTCACCCTTGACCACCACCTCATACTCGGCCTCGAAGTAGCCGCCCGCGTCGTGGGCCGCGTCTGCAAGGCGGCGCAGAGTGACCGGGTTGTCGCCTTCGAGCATCACGCCGTCGAAGCCCAGCTTCAGAGCCTGTAGCGCAACCGCCTCATCCTCTGCGTGGTCGAAGTGCAGCAGGACCGGCACGCTGGCCTCCGCTTTCAGGCTCCGGCCCAGTGCGGCCAGGTTCGCCAGACCGCCGTGCCGTGCGGCATTCTGCGAGAACTGCAGGATGACCGGCGCACTCTGGGCCTCGGCCGCGCGCACGACGGCCTGCGCGGTTTCCAGATTGACGGCATTGAAGGCCGCCAGCGCGTACCCTCCGGCGCGGGCGGCGCGAATCACAGCGGCCGCGGAGGCGGCAGGAGCGGCCACGGTCACGCGAGCGTCACCACTTTGGTCAGGTGGCGGGGGGTCAAGGTGTCCAGCCCCTTGGCCTGCGCCACGCACTCACCGAGGATCTGAAGAGCAGGAAGCACGCCCAGGGCACGGGTGCTTGCGTCGCCCCGCAATTCAAGGCTCACGTCTCCCGGTCCACCAAAGCCGATCACCCGCGCGCCCTTGCTGGCCAGATCACGCGCCAGCTTGCTCTCCTCGTCCTCCGAATCGGGGTGGTACAGCAGGACGGCGACGGTGCGCTCATCCACCAGACTGATCGGGCCGTGGCGGTATTCCATCGGGTGGTACGCCTGGGTGTAGGTCAGGCTCATTTCCTGGAGCTTCAGCGCCCCCTCCTGGGCAATGCCGTACAGCGATCCTGCACCCAGGAACACGAAATGCGAGCGTCCGGCGATGGCGGTAGTGAACTGTTCCCGCGCCCGGTGCAGCAGGTGTTCGGAGGCCTGGATGCTTTCATCGGTTACGTTCAACCCCGCGAGTCGCAGGCCCATCAGCAGCATCAGGCTGGCCGAGGCGGTCATCACGATGCCCTCCTCCGGGTGGGTGGGTGCGTACAGCACGGTATCGGCGTTCTTTGCCAGGCTGCTGCCAAGTTCGCAGGTCAGGGCCGTGACGTGCAGCCCTTCCCGGCGGCTCCTGGCGGCAGCCTGGACGGTTTCGGTGGATTCGCCGCTGCGCGAGAAGGCCAGGACATGTGGGCGCGTTCCGGCCGGAAGATAGGATTCCGGCCGGTGCAGCCACTCGCCGCCGGGCACGGCCAGTGCCCGGAAGCCCGCCTCGTTCAGCGCGGCGGCCACGCTCTGGGGCAGATAATACGAGGTGCCGCAGCCGATCAGCACCTGCGTTTCGTTGCGTTCGAGGACAGGCAGATCAGTCTGGGCCGATTGCCTCCACAGTGGGAATTGTTCCTGGATGCTGCGGACGGTGGGATTCATGGTTGCTCCTGAAGAAGGGGAGTGGAATCGGATGGATGCAGCAGGGCCGCACGGACGTGGGTCCGCCAGACCGTTGTGGTGTCGAATCCGGCCCGCGTGGCGGCGTGAAACACGGCGCCGCCCAGGGGGGGCAGCGCGGGTGGCTGTGGTGGGCCGAGACGGGTGATGAGCTCATCCAGCACCGTGCGGCTGCCCAGCACGCTGCCCGCGTAGCTCCAGGGCAGTCCGGGGCAGCCGAGTCCCTGCCTGGTCGCAGTGACGTGCTGCGCGAGCAGCTGGGCGGCCTCGAGAAGAATGCTGCGTGCAGTGGGTTGACCGTCCTCGGCCAGTGCGTTGACCGAACGCGCCAGCCCCGCGACGGCAGAGCGGGCGTGCCCCTGCGCGTAGAACCAGGTCAGCAGGCCCGGCTGGGTAGGGGGGCCATCCAGGACGGGGGTCAGCAGCACCTGTGCGAATGCGGCGTCTTGATGCCGTCCATCCAGCGCCTGGCTCGCCAGACCCAGCGCCCGTCGACCGATCCAGTACGCGCTGCCCTCGTCGCCGAAGCCCTCGCCCCATCCCCCGGTGCGGAGCTGGCGCGCGCCGTCATGCGCCCAGGCCATCGAACCGGTGCCAGCCAGAAGCAGCGCCCCCGGTCCACCCGCGAAAGCCCCCACAAAGGCCGCCTCGACGTCGTTCATGGGGGTGTGCGGACAGCCCGGCAGCAGGTCGGCGCACACGTCGGCCTGCCGGGCGCTGATGGCCGGGGACTCGCCGTAACCGGGCAGGCCGAGCGAGGCGTAGGTCAGCGGCCCCGGAGCGGGATGGGCGCTCAGAAAGGTTCGCATGACGGCTTCCCAGTCCGGGCGGTCGAAGGGGTTGATCCCTGGGGCGGAGAACGGCCCCACCACCTCCCCCGCGCCACTGACATACGCCAGCGCGGTCTTGCTGCCGCCGCCGTCCAGGCCCAGCACCCAGGTCTGCTCTGTCTGACTGGCCCGTCCCATCATTACTTGGCCGTTTTCAGCAGAGTGTCCATCTCGCCGGATGCCTGCTTGATCGCGTCGGGCAGTGTGGCGTTGCCGGTCCAGGCCAGATTCAGCTTCTGGCTCAGCACGGTCAGCACTTCCGGGAGCACCTTGAGGCCGCGCAGACTGGAATTGATGACCACCGAGTTGGGAAGCTGCGCGAAGACCGTCTGCGCGTTTCTTCCAGGCAACGCCTGAAGATACTGGCTCTTGTACTTCTCGGCCAGGGTGGGCAGCAGACCCTCCTGCGCCAGCATGCGCTGGGCCTGGGGGCTGGTGTTCATCCAGGTGATCAGGGTCTGGGCGGCGTCCTTGTTCTTGCTGCCCGCCGGAATCACCAGGGCGTGCGCGCTGACCACCGGGCGCGGCTGCTTGCCGTCCACGCTGGGGAACGGCGCGAAGGCCCAGTCCAGATCCTTGTTCTGGTCCCAGGTGCTGACCATCCAGCTGCCCTGCACCAGAATTCCCATCTGGCCGGCCAGGAACATCTGGTATCCCTGCTGGGTGGCGGCCTGCGGGCCGGGCGAGACCTTGTCCTTGTAGATCAGGTCCAGCAGCTTCTGCGAGGTCTTCTGGAACACCGGGTCCAGGCTGGCCGCGTAGCTGCTGCCGTTCTTCTTAATCAGGCCCGTGCCGCCTGCGCCGTAGTAGAAGCTCATGCCGTATTCCAAGTCCGCCTGGAGGTCCGCGCCGTTGATGCCGTAGATCTGCTTGCCATCCTTGGTGAAGGTCAGCTTTCTGGCGGCGTCCACCATCTGGTCAAAGGTCCAGCTGGTTGTGGGAATCGGCACGCCGCGTTCCTTGAACAGCGCGCGGTTGATGTAGACCGTGACCGGCTGCGGCCCCAGGGGCACGCCGTAAAGCTGGTTGCTGACTTTATAGGGGGCGGTGCGGACACTCGGCAGCGCCGCCGCCATCTTGGCGTCCAGCTTGATGGGGGAGAGTGCGCCCTGCGACTGGTAGAAGGGGAAGTTGTCCAGGTTCATCCACATCACGTCGTAGGTGCTGCCGCCCGCCACCATGGCGGCTGCCTTCTGCCAGTACACGCCCCAGGGCACTAGGTTGTATTTGACCGTGATGTCAGGGTGCGATTTGTTGAAGGCGGCGATCAGGGCCTCGTCGGCCTTCTGGCGGGTGCCGTCCCAGGTGGCGTAATTGATGGTGGTCGCCGCGGATGCGGCGCCGGTCAGGCTCAGGGCGGCCAGGAAGAGCAGTGCTTTTTTCATGGTGGTTCCTCCAGAAGGGGGGTGAGAGGGCGGGGAGCGGTCCGGACGTTGGCGGGCGCTGACCTGGTGGGATTAACCCTTCAGGCCGCTGGTGATGGCGGCGTCGGTGAGGTAGCGCTGGACGAACAGGTAGGCGATGACGGTGGGCAGCGTGGACAGGGTGGCCCCCGCCATCAGCACCGGGATGTTGACGGAATACTGGTTTTGCAGGCTCAGCAGACCTACGGGGAGCAGCATCTTTTCGCTGCTCTGGAGCACGATCAGCGGCCAGATAAACGACTGCCAGTTGCCCAGGAACGAAAACAGCCACGCCGCCGCGATTGCGCCCTTGGCCGCGGGCAGCGCCACATGCCGCAGCGCCGTGAACCACGAGCCCCCGTCGATCAGCACACTTTCTTCCAGCGAGCGCGGCAGCGAACGGAAGAACTGGAACAGCAAGAAGACCGTGAAGCCGCTGGCAATGCTGGGGACGATCAGGGCCGTGAAGCTGTCGTACCAGCCCAGAGACCGGATCAGGAGGAAGACCGGGATGATCGTGACCTGCCAGGGAATCATCAGCGACAGCAGGTGCGACCCGAACCACAGCCCCTGCCCCGGAAAGCGCAGCCGGGCGAAGGCGTAGGCCGCGGGCGCGGCGGACAGGATGTTCAGGGACGCAATCAGCACGCTGGTCCACACGGAGTTGAAGAACATCTTCGCAAACGGAATGGTGTCGAACAGCTGCCTGAAGTTGGCCAGGCTCCATTTGGCAGGCAGCCAGACCGGGGGCCAGGTGTACGCCTCGGCGGGGGTCTTGAAGGCGGTCAGGATCATCCACGCGAAGGGCAACAGGATGGCAATGGCCCCCAGCGTCAGCAGGCCCAGCAGCGCCGCCTGCGATCCGCGTGCCCGCGCTTTCAGCGAGACGTCACGGCGCGTCAACACCTCGGCACGCAGCGGTTCAGACCTGGTCATAGTTCACCCACTTGCTCTGGTTGCGCCACTGCAGCACCATCAGCCCGATCAGGATCACGGCCAGCAGCCAGGCCAGAGCCGAGGCGTAACCCATCTTGAAAAAGGTGAACGCCGTCTTGTAGATGTAGAGAGCGACGGTGGTGCTGCTGTCGCCGGGCCCACCGTTGGAGAGCACCAGCACGGCCTCGAACACCTGCAAGGCTCCGATCAGGCTCAGCACCAGCACCAGGAAGACGGTAGGGCTGATCATCGGCAGCGTGATGTAGCGGAATGCCTCGAAGGGTCTGGCCCCGTCCAGCTGGGCGGCCTCGTACAAGTCCCTGGGCACGCTGGCCAGCGAGGCCAGGAACAGGATGATCCCCTGCCCCGAACCCTGCCAGACGCTGAACACCGCCACGGCGGGCAGCACCCAGGCGGGTGATCCCAGCCAGTTGGGACCGTGGATGCCCAGCCAGCCCAGGATCAGGTTGACCAGCCCCTGCGGCGCAAGCAGCACCTGCCACAGCAGCGCCACCGCCACACCGATGGTCACCATCGGCAGGTAGTACACCGTGCGGAACACGGTGCGCAGCCAGCCCGCCTTGAGGTTGTTGATCCACACCGCCAGCGTCAGGGAGATCAGCACGCCGGTGGGCACGGCCAGCAGCACGTAGATCAGCGTGTGAGACAGGGCTGAGGTGGCCCGTGGGTCGTGCAGGGCGGCGCCGTAGTTCTGGAGGCCCACGAAGTTGGGTTTGCTCAGGCCGCCCCAGTCGGTCAGCGAGATGCCCAGCGAGGCGGCGATGGGCAGTACTGCGAAGGCCAGAATGCCCAGAGTGCTGGGCAGAATCAGCAGCGCGGCCATCAGCGCTTCCTGCCGCCGCATGGGGGAGGTGCGCCGCTTGCGGGCGGTCAGGGTGACGAGTGGGGCGGCGTTTTGCATGCTTGGCTCCTCAGGGGTGATGGCTGGCGGGGCGTCCAGGCATCACGGGTTGGCCTCGTAGATCTGGTCCAGCCCAATGGTGGACACGTAGGGCACGAAGCCGTAGGATCTGGCCCGCTGGTAGTCGCGGGTGATCAGGTCCTGCTGGCCGGGCAGCGCGTAATCCATGGTCAGCACCTTCAGGCCGCGTTTGGACAGGGCTTCCACGAAGCTGGGATCACCATTGACGCTGCCGTAGGTCTTCTTGTCGAAGCTGTACATGCTCGAGAAGTTCTCGAACATCACCGCGTCGATGCTGGGCGCAGTCTGGTTCAACAGCGCAAAACCTCGGTTCTGCACGATCACGGCGTCCGGATAGGCGGCACGCAGATCCTGCACGATCTTGACCAGCCCCGGCGCGACCTGGGGGTACAGATCGGCGGTATCTAACGTGTCCAGGAAGAAGCCATCGAAGCCCTGTTCCTTCAGCTTCGCGGCCTCGTCGGCCACCACCTTCTGCCAGCCGGGCTGTGAGGCGTCGATAAACTTGGACCCCCAGTTCTTGTTCTCCCCCAGAATCCAGCTCGGGTCCACCCCCGGCGCAGCGGCGTTGTTCCGGTCCAACTCGCCGATGGTCATGTAGGCGATGATGTGGGTGCCGTTGTCGTGCAGCATCCCCAGCTGAGCGGCGTTGACGGTGCCGGGCTGCACGATGGCAAGGTCGTAATTCAGCAGCTTCTCGACGTCTGCCGCCTGCTTGCCGTAGTACACCGAGTACGAACCGATGTCCGACAGGCGGCTTTTCAGCGGCGATCCTGCTGGGGATTTGCCCAGCTTCTCGGTGACGGCGGCCGCCAGAGCGCTGACAGCGGCAGGTTTCTCGGTGAAGGCCAGGTAGCCGTAGTTGTTGGGCGAGTTGAAGTCGCCGCCCACGGGCCAGATTGGAAATTCAGCGGCCTTCTGATGTTCGCGGCCCACCTTCAGCGCCCAGATGTCGCCGGCTTTGACCGCGGGGAAGGTGGCAGTGTTCAGCGGGATCGCCAGCTCCAGGATCCAGCGGTTGTCCTCGATGCGGCCCACGCTCTTGTAGTCGGTGGTAGCGGTGTACGCCTTGAAGCGTGTGCCTGCCGGGTTGACCGCGAAGTGAGCTTCTGCAGGCGCATTCACGAATGGCTGCGTGCGAATGAACAACTCCATCACGTCGTCGTTCCACCACTCGCCCGCGTCGGTCTTGAGCACAGCCTTCACAGTGTCTTTCGGCTGATCGAACACGCCCAGCACGTACAGGTTCTGGTCGTCGTAGGCCAGGCTGTAGTAGCCACCGCTGTTCACCGGCACGCTGGGCACCCCGTTGCTGAGGATCACCTTGTACTGTGGCAGGCCGTCCCACTGCTTCAGGTCGCCGCCCACGTTGATGGTGCGTTGAACGGCCTGGGCGATGCTGGTCTCGGGCACACCCGTGGTGCTCTGCGCCAGACCGGCGGTCAGGAGGGTGAGGGCCAGGGTCATGGCGGATCGTTTCGTGGCGCTGCTGACGGTGCTATTCATGAATTCCTCCCGAGGGGAACGAGGGTGGTGTCGATCTTGAGTTCGCCCAGGCGGGACTTCCAGACTTCACTTAGGCCGTCGTCCGAGATAACGGTCTGGATGTCTGAAATGGGAGCCACCGCGTACGGCGCGCTGCCCTCGAACTTGCTGGCATCGGCCAGAAGGATGGACTGCGACGTACGGGTGATCATGGCCCGGTTGAGGCTGGCCTCGGCAGGATTCAAGGTGTACATCTGGGCGTCTCCACGCACAGCGCTAGTGCCCAGATACAGTTGATCGAACCAGAATTCGCTCAACAGACGCTCGGCGTAGGGACCGACCATTGACAGGTTCTCGTTGCGCAGTTGGCCACCCAGCAGGTTGACACTCAGCCCCTCTACGTTAACGAGGTCCTGAGCGACGGCCAGACCATTGGTGAAGATGGTCAGTGGGAGCGGTTCGACCCGCAGCCGCCGCGCGAGTTGCAAGACGGTGGTGCCAGCATCCAGAAAGACAGTGGTGTGGGGCCGGAGCAGGCTGTAGGCCATCTCGCCGATGGCCCGCTTGGCTTCCAGATTTTCCTGGACACGTGATTGGAAGGCCATTTCCGGTCCCGCCGCCTCGGCCAGGCGCGCGCCCCCGTGGGTCCGTGTGACGATGCCGTTTTCCTCCAGCCGCTGGAGATCCCGGCGGATGGTCACGATGGAAGCGCCCGTCGCCTCAGCCAGTTCCTGCACGTTGGCAAAGCCTGCGCTGTAGAGGTGGTGCTGAATCTTGTTGATGCGGTCCGACTGCATGGGGCACCTCTGGCCTGTAACAGGCCGTTCGAAATGAGCAGGTTGGAAACTGACAATGATCGGTTGCGAAAATATTAGCAGTGGATACGATCAAAAGCAACCAAGATAGAGATCATATCTGAACGCAGTTCGTGATGAGGAGGTTTACACCTTGATTCACGAGCATGGAACCACGGGAGTTGTGGTGGATCAGAAGCATTGACCGTTATGGGGCAAGCGGTAGTGCGTGGGGGGCGGAGGACGGTGCCCTGTGAATAGCCCTTAGTGACACTTCACGTGGCCGTCCTCGTAGGAGTACTGCAGGCCAGGGAACCGTGCCCAGCTTGGGGTTGACTCAAAACGCACAAGCGTGAGCTCAAACGCATCTCAAGATCAGTTCAACCGTCGTAAAGCGATCAGGCCGTGTCACGGAAGGTTGATCTGCCTCGCTCTGAGGTGTCTTTCATTCTTCTGAGGAGATTTCCAACACTCGGGGACGAAGGGCAGTGCCTTCAATGGGCCGCAGTATCAACTCACGGTAGATTTCGCCCATACGCTCGGGATCGTGGGGCATGTCGTGACGCAGCCACCAATCGATCAGGTTCAAAAAAGCCTGGATAAAATGATCTGCGGCCACATCGGCTGGGACCCGTGCATCCTGTCGGGCCTCATAGGTCTGGAGGAGTGCCCGCACACCGACCTCAACGATCTGGTC
>NZ_JACHFL010000031.1 GCF_014201875.1 Deinococcus humi
GGACGTCCCGACGCTTCGTACAGCGGCGGCGGCATCATGATGGGTGACGGTTGCGGTTCGGGCTACACCGAGGCGACGAACAACACCGTGCTGGAAACCAGCAACTACGGCATCGCCGTGGCGGGCGGTCACCACCAGAGCGTCAAGGGCAACACCATCCTGGCGCTGGGCAAACTGAGTGATGGCACGCTGCTGGACGCCGACAGCGACGCGGGCTTCTACCTGCGCAACTACTGCTCGACGCCCAACGACACCAGCACAGTGGTGGCCGAGGGCAACACGGTGGGCTGGACGGTGCCGAGCAGCAGCAATCCCAACTCCCGCTGGGACTGGTCGGTCAATGCCGGGGCGGAACGCAACAACACCCGTGTCCAGGATCAGAAACGCGCCGTCGATCCGCAACTGCTGGCCCAGGCCATCACCGCCTGGGAAGGCCGCGCCCGAGCTGCGGGGATGGTCACTGGCCCACGCTGATCCCCCGTCCTCACTCGGAAAAGCCCCTTCCATTCTGGAAGGGGCTTTCTCATGCTTCCCTCTCGGTAGAGCCTTGATCTGGCAATGCAGAAAATTTTGTCCATTGTCTCCGTACTCCCGGACCCGAAAGTCAGAAACAATCATTTAAACGGCATATAGGGCATCGCCTGCGAGTCAGCCTTCTTGGGATGCGTAGCCGAACCGCGGTATGCCAAGCAAATTCGAGAGGTCTACGCAAACCAGTTCGTTCGGCGCTCAGAAACGTCACGCCTGCCAAACAGAGCAACTCAGTCCTTCTGCCGAGTTCAGCGGGCTCTCGCTTTTCGCCGACTCACGCTCTTGAAGTCCGAGTACTTCACCTCCTGCCTGATCCTGAGTCCCGGGGCCGGTCTTCAATCCGCCCCACGCTGCACACTGCTGCAGGCCGATGATCTGTACGATAACAGAGGTCCTCCCGTTCTCCTCTGCCGCCACGCCCTTGTTGATTTCTTGAGAGCCCAATACTGGTGCTTAAGGATGAGGGGGTGCACCCGGTCCTGGCGCCCTAACGCGGAGTTGTCAGGTAACCTTAAGGTAAAATGAAGGTCACCCTCTCCTCCTTTTCACATGCCGTACCTCCCCTGATGACGGAACGACTGTTCAATCGCCTCGCATCTCCGGGCACCCCTTCGTCCATCCAGGATGAGCAACACGTTCGCACGCCAGATCCATCCACACTCCCCACCCATCCGACATGGGCGGCGCCCGTCGTTCTGACACGCTTGACCGAAAACTTCGACTGCTCAGGCCAACGGCACCTCCGGTCCCTAGAGGCTCGCCAGCCCCATGATGTTGCCTCTTCCTGGAAAGGCTGGCCCGCTTGAGTGCCAGACCTTCAAGCCTGCCCGGCAGCGCCCGCCGTCTCCGACGTCAGTTGCGCCAGCAGTTCCTCGAGGCAGGCGTCGACGCCTCTCGCCCAGGCTTTTACGATCAACCTGCCTTTCGCCACCGGGTCAGACAGGATCCGACCCTATGGCAAGCGTATGCCCGCTACGTGTTCGCCCTGGAACCCAGCGCGGCCTACCTGCAGCGCGCCCGACTGGCCATCTACCGGACCGCCGCCTTCATCCACACGGAACTGGTGGCCGACGGTCGTCCCGGGCGCTGCCTGGAAGCCGCCACCCTGCTTTCCCGCCTGTTGGAACGGCAGGGCATCTGGAATGTCGTGGTCGCCGGGGCCTACCAGGCAGGACTCCCCAGCGGACACCGGCTGAACTTTGGACCGCTGAGCACCAATGAGCGAGTGGGATTCACGGCCCACACCTGGGTGTACGCGCCTCCTTTTGCAGTGGTGGACGTCAGCTTACAGCAGCAACCCTTGCCGGGTTGGGCCCTGCGCCAGCTTCCCCCAGTCCTCCTGCAGGAAGAAGGCGAGCCTGGTGTCTTGCAAGGGCCGGAGTTCTTCAGCGCGGCGGGTCAACGGTTGTTTGAACAACGCCACGGGCGCCCTCCAACGGTTGAGGATGTTGTGACGCTCGCCCCTGAAATTGGAGTGGCGTTGGATCTGTTTCCACCACTGACTTTTCAGCACGAGCAGGTTGAATTTCTGTACATCCCGTTGACCCCCCGGGTGCTCGACGGGGCGTTTGACGAAACGACAACGTTTCGGCTCAACGGCAAGGCGCCGGTGACCCTCCAACGCCAGTTCCTGGCACAATCCGGCCACAGCCTCGCCCACTCTTGACCGCTGATGGCCTAAGCTTTGCCTGAGGGACCTTGCACCACTCGTGGGGCTTTTGGCTGGCTCAGAAGGTCCTGGCAATGCTGGGCTTCAATGGGTCTTGCTCGTGTGTTACTGCCAGACGTTTATCTGGGCGATGATCAGGGAATTCTTATCTCCTTTTGCCGCCAGCCTTCCTGACTGCCTCGGTACCCGCATGCCGTCGTTCGCGGCTCAGGCCGTGCCTGCAATCCACGAAGACGCTCAGGACTCTTCAGGCTTCTATCCAAACGCCAGGCAGACCGCGAGAGATTCCCAGGCGATCTATAGATGCTGAAGCGGGCCATTTTTGGAATGCTATGCATGTGCCAACGTCAAGCTTGTCAGAACCTCCCGATCAGGCCCTCCTCCATTGACAGCGCAATGTGTACCCAGGCTGTCAGTTTGCCATTCCCAAGTGAACCGGGAGTGCCTTCAGGCCGCGCAGCACGAGTTGGGGCCGCCATTCCAGGCGCTCGGGGGCGATGTCCAGGCGCAAGTGCGGAAAGCGGGCCAGCAGGGTCGCCAGGGCAACTTGCACTTCCAGGCGAGCCAATGGTGCGCCGACGCAGTAGTGCGCTCCCAATCCGAAGGCCAGGTGGCCGGTGGTGTTGCGGCCCAAATCCAGCTCGTCCGGACGAGGGAACTGCTCGGGATCGCGGTTGGCCGAAGCCAGGACAGCGAAGACCAGTTCGCCACGCGGGATGGTCACGCCGTTGACCTCCACATCGGCTGAGGCGTAGCGTTCCGTGGCAAGTTCTACTGGGCTGGCGTAGCGGGCCAACTCCTCGACAGCGGGCCGGATCAGCCCAGGGGCAGCCTGCAGCTGTTCAAGCTGCTCCGGGTGGCGCAGAAGTTCCAGCACGCCATTGCCGGTCAGGTTCACGGTCGTCTCGTGCCCGGCAATCAGCAGAATGAAGACCATTGCGATGAGCTCATCCTCGCTCAGACAGTCACCGGCGTCGTCGGCCTGCACCAGTGCAGTCAGCAGGTCGTCCTGCGGGTCATCGCGCTTGCGGCGGATCAAGCGGCGCACATAGCGGAACATGGTCAGGATTGCCCCGATGCCACGCACCGTGCCGACGATCCCGGCTCCCGAACCCGTGACGGTCAGCGCCTGCTGCGTCCAGTGGTGGAACTGGCCCCGGTCACCGGCGGGAATACCCAGGATATCGCTGATCACCGTGACGGGCAGTGGCAGAGCCAGGCTGGCAATCAGGTCGACGCGCGGGCCACGCCCGATCATGTCGTCCAGCAATGCGTCTGTGGTTGCTTGAATGCGCCCACGCATGGCCTCGACCCGGCGTGGCGTGAAAGCCTGATGGACCAGCCTGCGCAGCCGCGCGTGATCCTCGCCATCCACGTCGAGCATACTGCGTTCCAGCGCTTGCATGATTTTCAGGCCAGGCAGGCTGGGCATCAGGCCCCGGCTGCCCACCGTGTGACGATCCTTGACGAATCGCGAGTCGCGCAGGGTAGCGGCGACGTCGGCATGGCGTGTAATCAGGCACGCCGGACGCCGCTGGACGTAGGTGCGGAACACCGGGGACCGCTCGCGCAAATGCGCCCAGTACGGGTAGGGGTTGCGTTTGAATTCCGGGTGGCTCAGATCGACCTGGGCGGGAGAGGTGGACAGACTCCGGGTGCTCATGGCGTATCTCCTTCGATGCCGTGCAGCATCAGGTCACTCACGACGTCCGGGATCTCATCCCAGCGGGCGGTCAGGGTATCGTCACCCAACTGGCGCAGCACCAACAGGCCCAGCACCTGCGCCGCGAAGGCCCGCACAACCAGTTCCACACGTTCCGGGCGGATGCGTCCCTCGCTGGCCCAGCGCGCGAACACCCGTTCCCCCAGCACCGTGGTGGGACCAAGCAGTTGCCGGGCATAGGCGGCCCGCAGCTCGGCATTGGTGAGCAGTTCGGCCAGGATTACGCCCAAGGCGTCGCCGGCAGCCTGCGTAAAGGTCTCCAGCCGCTGACGCACATAACGCTGCGTGAAGGAGTCCAACGTCTCGTGATCGGCAGCCGCGAAGTCGGCCTCGCGCTGCCCAGTGTCATTCATCGTATCAAGGAGGGCCAGCAGGATAGTCTGCTTGTTCTGGAAGTGGTTGTACAGGGTGCCGCTGGCCAGTCCGGCCTCGCGCGCGATCTCTGCGATCGTCGCGCCGTGGAAACCTTTGCGGGCAAAGACCGTCACGGCAGCGCGCAGAATGGCTGCGCGCCGTTCCGGATCAAAGGCAGGCCGGGGCGCAGCTCGCCCCCGGGAAGCAGGCTTGGCCGACGACTCTTCTGAATGATTGCTCATTCACTCATTATCATACTTTCACTCGGGAAGTCAAGAAATTGTTCTGGCAACTTTACGAAGGCAGGCCGAAATTCAGAGCCGGTGACCGAAGAGCTGGGTTACCCGCTGCATGGTCTCATGCTAGACATGCAGTGGGCCCTGCGCTGGCCTCATTCTTTCCAGAAACTCAGGTGCCGGTGGCCTGATGCAGATTGTTCATTCAGGCATTAAGACTCAGCAGTCCTCGGTAAGCTTCAATCGCCTCCATACAAGCTGACTGTTACTGGCAATATTCAAGGCCGAATCAATTTGGCCAGGGCTTCTGCACGTTTCAGGTCAGTTAGCGGACCGCTAGACGCCTCTTGGGGGTCCAGAGGGTAAGTGTAAACGGGCTTGCCCAGACGCTTGAGCATGTCGTCTGTCGCGTTGCGGGGCACCAACTTGCCGTCTTTCCGAACCCGCAGAATGATGATCCGGTCTGTCTTGAGCTTCAGCAGTTCCTCAGCGCTCAATTGCTTAAAACTGATGTTCGGATCGATCCCTTCGGGCGTATTGAGGGTCAGTCCCAACGTCGTGAGGTTGCGACTGAAAGAAAAGCCGCGACCCAGGACCATGACGGACTGAGGCTCATACATGTAGAGCAGAGTCGTTTGTGGGGCCGCCTTGCTCAGGGTGGACAATTGCCCTTTCAGCGTCATGATGCGGGCGTCGTATGTTTTCAGGTAACGTTGCGCCTGGGCTGTCTTGCCGGACAAGCGTCCGAGGTCACTGAGCGCGGTGCGCCAGGGAATCTGATCATAGTCGTAGGCCAGGGTGGGCGCCAATTTCCCCACCGTGCGGTAGGTGCTCTGATCGTCGTCACCGCCGTCCATCAGGATCAGGTCTGGCTTGAGGGCCGCGAGAAGCTCCAAGGAAGGCGTATTGTAACTGCCCACAAACACCGCATTCTGAAGGCTACTTTTGGCGAGCGTAGTCAGGGCCTGCGGGGGCTGACCGAGACGACCTTGAACGCGCCCCGACCCAAAGCCAACTGCCTTGAGACTCAGGACACTGAGCAATTCTGCCTGTTCTTCGCTGAGGGTGACAATCCTTGTGGGCGCTTCAGGAAAGCTGGCCGTCCCTAAACTGTGTTTGACGATCAGCGGATAGGTGCCCGCCGCAAGAGCACCGGAAGTGAGCAGGGCAGTGAACAGCAAGCGGCGAAGCGACTTCATAAGTTGATCGTAAATTAATCCGATCAGTTAAGTCAAGTTTAGTCGGAGTCCGTTGAAACTGACCAACACGTCCCCGGGGAGGCAGAGTTGTCTTCATGACTGAGACTGGACTAGCAGACCAAGGGCCGTGAAGGCGCAGGTTACAGGAGCCATCCAAGCAACACCGGCCCTGGCAAATTCCTGAGGGAGTTTCCCAGGAGGTCACCAGGATGACGAGCGACAATCGCAATCACGGTGGCGGCCACCACAGCGAACGTGGCTTTACGGTGAAGGATGACGAGCGACAGCGCGAGATCGCTTTAGAATGCGGACGCGCGGCCCACGAAAGCGGCAACGCTCACGAGTTCGCCGGCGAAGAAGCTCGTAAAGCGGGGCGGAAGGGCGGTGAAGCTTGCGGCGGCAACTAGGTTGGCAACAGCCAGCAGCCTGCCGAAGCCGGGCGTCAGAGTCACAAGAACGACTAAGGTGGGATTGCTCAGAAGGAGACAGGTGAGGTCCATAACGACGGGGGCGATAAAGCCCCCCTACTTCGCCTCATCCAGTAAACGCAGCATCCCCGAAGGGAGGCGACCACCTTCGAAAAAACGGACGCACGAGCGGGCGCAACGTTGGCACCGAGATCGGTTCGAGACCGGTCACTCGCACTCCTGAAGCACCTTTCCGGTGTCTCTCTTTTTGCGACGAGAAGACGCAGGCCACCGTGGCAGAAGAAGTGAGGCGAGATCTTAAAAGTTTTCGCCCTCGCCTTACACCCGCTGGTAACCCTACCTTGTCGCTGTGGGTAAGGCAGTGTATTCCAGAGATGTGCGATCCCAGTGGGCCAGTTCCGCTGCCGCTTCATAGGTGCTCTGCAAGAAGCTCAGGAGCGTTGCATCCGGGTCCGCCGCCGTGCGCACCGCTTCGTAGGGCAACACGAATTCGCCCAGCGCCGGGTGATAGGTAGCGGCTTCCGGACCTACCTGGGCCGTTTTGAATCCAGGCGGCTCTGGATAGGCATACGAGTAAAAAGCGGCTTCGCCCAGCCCTGTGCCGGGCCAGAACCCTGCGCTCGACAGCTCGTGGGAGTACGCCTCTTCCATCACCCAATCCGCACAGTGGGGAGCGCCGCCAGGATGCGTTGGGGCTGTTCGCCCAGAGAAGCGGGTCACTGCCAGATCAAACGCTCCCCAGAAAAAATGCACCGGGCTGACTTTGCCGCCGAATCTCGCCCGGAACACAGTGAACACCCGGTGGACACTCAGCATGGCCTGCCAGTAGCGCTCCACGGCTTCAGGGTGATAGGCCGCGTGCAGCCTATCTTCGGGGAAGAGCAAGATAGGATCAGGCAGCTCAACTGGGCTGGGCCAGATGGTGACGCTGAGGCCGAGTGCCTCCAGGGTTTCCATCAGTGTCTGATAGAAGGCTGCGACGCTCATGGGTTCGAGCGCGAAGGACCGATCCTCCCCAGTCGCCGTTACCACCAGGAGACGGTGACGGCAAAAATCGAACTCGATCTCGAAGGCTCCGCGCGGGTGGTGCATCAGGCCGGTGGTCAGGCCACGGGCGCTGGGCAGCAACGTGACGTGCCAGGAATGGTTGGTCCAGGGGGCCAAAGCCAGGCGAATCTTGCCCACGATCTGAGTCCATAGATGCAAGGTCTCCAGGGTGTCTTGCCAAGGAGCAAGCGGCAAGGGCGGCCAGGGGTCATGGATTGTCGTCATATCTGCTCCAGCATAGGCGCTGGTTGGACCCTCCTCTGCCGCTTCTCCCAGCCGGATCTCGAATAGAATCCAGATGCGCCGCACAGCCTAGTCGATGAAGCTTCCAGGCCCTGACCGTGACGTGGTCGCGTTGCTGATCACAGACCTTATGGGCTTCGTGCTGCCTGTGGGCGCGCCCCAGCTTTGACTCTGCAGCTATGTCAGTAGGCTGGAGGCGGCGAGGAAAGGGCTGACGGAGCGTTGTGGCCCCAGAGACGGGATCCTCCAGCGCTGATTCAATGCCTTCCAGAATGAGATCAAGGGGGCAGGGAAAGGCATCGGGGTAACAGCCATGCTCCCAAAGGCCTTAATCATGGGTCACGGTTTGATCCGTGCTGGTCTGCAGCTGGCACACCTGACGTGCCCAGGCAGCCAGAGCGACAAATAATCCGTGGACGAAGGCCCGCGTGGGATCGTTGATGGGCTGGTGCTTGACGGCAAGTTTACCGATGTGATGGCAGTAATCACCTCAAGCTCAGGCAAGTTCGAGCGTTGAAAAATATCAGGCCTATGCCGGAGCTACGTCTGTGAGCGGGCCGTATCTTACATGGACGGTGTGGCCCCAGGCTCCTATGATCGCCACCTGCAATCCACCAGTGCCGACAGGAGGGCCCGTCAACGTAGGGCTTCTGCGAGAAACGAGCCAAATCTCATGCACCTCTTGCGCAACGTCTCGTCAGTGATCTGCCTGGCCGCCCTGATGCCACAGTGCTTGAACATTCCGCCTGCTCAGAGGCGACAGTGCAGCAGTCCGATCGGGTGGTAAGTAAGCGTATAGGAAGGCGGCAACGCTATAGTCTGACGGAGATCACGGACAATCAATTGAGCTTATTTTCCTTAAAGGTAGGATGACCTCACTCCGCCTTCATGAACTTGATTTGCCGCTCGAGGGTAAGACGCCTGAAAGGTGCGTTTCCTCAATATTAAACAAATGTCTGAGATGCCGTTGCTCCCGCTCAAATGTGTGCAAGGGCGTCAGGAGAGTTTGAAGAGCACGCAGCAATACCATCTCCACTTTCCAGTTGTCAATCTCACCTTCCAGCCTGTTGGTAGAGCGCTTGAGCGCCTCACAAACGCCCTTGCCCTTTCCGACGAGCCTTGGTGCTGCCTGGATACCTCACACTTTGTCCGACCTTTGCCCTCACCCCAAGCTCCACCGGTTTATCGGCGACATCTCTTGACGCAGGAGGCTGGGGAGTGAATGCTTCACATCCAATTTCCCATTCAATGACCCGGACTGCCCGTTCCAAAGACGTCGCACATGCACAGCAGCTCCGGCTCCAGCGAACCTACTTGGGTGTGGCTACACATGTGGGAGGTACCCTCATCGTCGTCGCCTGTTTTGCTACAGGCATGCTTACGATCATGCCGCTGGTGCACTACCTGGTGGGGATCACGGTTGTTTGTGGAACGTTCGTGCTGCTGATTCTGACCAACGTCAATCTGCATTTCAGAGACCCGAGCATGACTGCTGCCCAGGTCATCCTGACCATGTGGCCGGCTGGCTACGTCATGTTTCATGTTTCCGAGCCCCAAGCACGGGTCCCTTTTTTGCTGATGGGTGCTGTTGGAGTTTTATTTGGGATGTTCGCCCTGGATTTCCGCCGAATGCTGCTCGTCTGTGGGGGCGTGCTCGTCTCATATGTCACTGTGGTCGTTGCCCTGGTTATATGGGCTCCCGCGCGCGTCGATCTTCGCATTGAGGTTGTTTCTGCATTTGCGTTCGCAGTGGTGCTGCTCCTCATCGCCTACATTGGCAGCTACATGGCAGCCCTGCGGCGAACCGTACAGGACCGAAATACGCGACTGCAGGAAGTCAATATCCATCTAGAGCAGGCCCTGGAGGAATTGCACGATCTCGCCACCCGAGATCACCTGACACGCTTGCCAAACCGGCGATCTGCCCTGGAGCGTTTGACCAAGGAAACGACTTCCAATAAGACGGCGCTCCCCAACGACAGCGTGATCTGCGTCGGCCTGATGGACATTGACCACTTCAAGCGGGTCAATGACACTTACGGGCATCATGTTGGCGACCGAGTGTTGTGTGCAGTGGCCAATGCGCTGCAGGAAACGGTACGGCAAGACGATTTCGTGGGCCGTTATGGCGGTGAGGAATTTCTCCTCATCTTCACTGCACCGACGACAGCCGCAGCGCATAGGGCTGCAGAACGTGTCCGACAGGCGGTGTCCATGCTCCAGATAGAGGGCTTGCCCCCAGAATATCGCGTCACGGCCTCGCTTGGTCTGACCTTCTATCAGACCGGCGAAACCCTAGAAGCCAACCTCGAGCGCACGGATACAGCACTCTACGAAGCCAAGCAGCAAGGACGGAACTGTACGGTTGTTAGCGGCTCTTTTTGACCATTCCAGAAGAGCGCCGCCTGCATCACAGCAACGTACCATGGCCCAAGTTGGGTGTGTCAACGTCGTTTCTGACAAGTGGTTGGGGGAGGTGGCCAGGAGGTGAGCGCTCAGATTCTGCCCAGCTGCCGATTTGCCTCTATTTTCGGTGACGTCGCTCTAGTTGCCTTACCGACCCACTTCCGGCACCCATCAAGGTCGAAGGCCCCTTGATAGAACGGGGCGCCGCCAATACCTGTGATCGTGAACCATCCAGGAGACCACTCCTCTACGAGTCCATTTGAATCTTATGCCTCAAACTTAATGAGCTACCCGGTCATGGCTTGTGTCATCTGGAACCCAGCCGAAATGCAGATAAACGTTGGCAGAGCTCGTAGCTGATTCTGACGGGACCTCAAACACCAAGCCGGACTGGACTTCCTCTGGCATGAACAACGAAAAGTGAGGTCACCGTCACCTTAATACATGCCCGTCTCGCGATTCTCCCTACACTGGTGAAGGTCTGCTCGCCATTTTTCGGAAGCCGACAATAGATCTACTTCTCTGACCAATGATTTTGTCCAATCCCAAGACCAAGTCATCCGGCGGATGAAATGAGGCCAGGGTAAATCAGCTTTCATTTACCAGCTAACTTCTGACAGTGGGCAGCTCAGGGGTGGGCGCTTAAGCTTTGTGCAGTTCCACAGTTCCGTTCTTCTAAACAAAGTCTTGCAGCGGTGCGGGTCACCGCCTGAGATCAGGAAGAGACTGTCGGACTTCGCCCCAGCACCCTTTTCGTTGCGGAAAGGCGCGCGGTCTTCCCCAGGAGGCTCTACCATGACCACTACCATCAAGACCTTCGGACTCGGGTATCTGTTGCTGGGGGCACTCATCCTCACTTCCTGCGGATCGCAGGGCGGCACAGCGGGGACTCCACCTGCGCCAGCCGCCGGTGCGGAACAGGGCAAAACGACTGAGCCGACGGTGGCCGAGCAGATCGCCGCGTTTGCCCTGCGCCCCGAATTGCAAGACGCCGACAGTCAGGCCATCCTCAAGGAGCATGCCAATGATCCACTGCTGCTCCAGGGCCTGAAAGAAGCGTATGGATTGCCGAACGAGGGACTGAATGCAGAAGCGTTGGCTCTCCAGGCAGGTCAGCCGGGCCTGAGTGTCCAGGCCACGGGTAAGGCGGGTTATGCCCAGAGTGTGGCCTGGGGTAGCATCAGTCACTACGCCGCAGAGCGGCGCTCGCCCAACTACAGCGGCCTGAACTGGAATTACGACGGCTGCAGCGCTCCAAAGGGGTTGGGGCTGGGCTACAGCGACTTTTTCCGCAGCGCCTGCAACGTGCATGACTTCGGTTATCGCAACCTGCCCATACTCATCTCTATCCCTTACTGGCCCTACAACAAGGCCAGAACGGACTCAGCTTTCCTGAGCAACATGCGGGGGCTGTGCAACTCGAAGAGCTGGTATGCCCGCCCCGGCTGTTACGCTGCGGCGCAGGCGTACTATGAAGTGGTAAGCAGCGCGTTTGGATGGACCAAGTGGCATCGCTAACCAAAACCGCGTAGGCCGAGAGGCGAGATCAGAACCTCATCGTTCTGACCTCGCCTCTCGCTTTGAACCGGGTACAGATCTGTCAGGTCAATGGGCGCACCCCGCTTAGACTACAGGTCAATCCACCCCTAATTCGTACGCTCGCCTCGTGCAGCTTCCGGCCATGCCCTCTGCCCTTCTCCTCTGCCGAGGCCACCCCCATGACTATTCCGGTTCCTCCTGCGATTTCCCCGTCCGATTCGCCGCCCGTCTCTGCGGGGCGCACCGGTCTGCACTGGCGTCCGTTTCGCCAGAGCCTGCTGACCTGGGCCACGCGGGTCGGCGCCGACCAATCTCTCGCAGAAGTACGCGGGGCCATTCGCTGGACTGGGTTGCTGCTATGGCTGGCGTTGCTGCTGCATTCGCTGCTGGCTCCCCCCAGCCGAGAGGGGTTGACCCAGGGGGAGCTCTTGCCCTGGATGATGGTCATGCTGGGCTTCATCACCGTGTTCCTGACGGCGACTTCCATGCCTGATCAGCAGCGGTGGCAGCGACTGGTGCTGTGTCTGGCAGCCCTGGAGACGGTGCTGGCGCTGGTGGGCAACGAATTGCTGGACGGCAACAGTGTCCTGGCAGGATTGCTGCTGGTGATTGCGGCCCAGGTGGCGGTGATCCTTCCGGTGCGCTGGATGCTGGTGTGGGTGGCGGCCCAGACCGTGGGGCTGATAACTATCTATTTGACTTACTGGAATGCCCCGGACGCGTGGTCCTACGGCACCGGCTACCTGTGTTTTCAACTGTTCGCCATGACCACGGCGCAGACGGCCGTGCGTGAGGTTCGCGCGCGGCGTCAGCTGGCGGTAGTGGTCGACGAACTGCGCGCCACCCGCGCTCTGCTCGCCGACGCCAGCCGTCAGGCCGAGCGCCTCCAGATCTCGCGCGAGTTGCATGATCTGATGGGTCACCATCTGACCGCGCTGGGCATGAACCTGCAAGTGGCCTTACATCTGCTGCCCCCTGGTCCGGCCCGCCCGCATGTGGAGCAGGCAGGGGAATTGTCCCGCACCCTGCTGAGCGATGTCCGGACTGCTGTGCGCGGCATGCGGGAAGCAGCCCCCTGCAATGTCCGGGCCGAGATCGAGGCGCTGGCCCGTGTGGCGCCGCTCCCGGTCCACCTGAGCTTCTCGCCAGACTTCAGCGTGCCGTGTCCAGTGCGGTCTCAGGTGTTGCTGCGGACGGTCCAGGAAGGCCTGACCAACGCCATGCGGCACGCAGGGGCACGGCAGGTATGGCTGGATTTCGCCTGTGGGTCTGTCCCACATGGTGCGGGCCGCCAGCTCACCCTCCACGCCCGCGACGATGGGCATGGAACCCTCAAACTCCAGCCTGGCTGCGGCCTGAGCGGCATGCGTGAGCGCCTGGACAGCGTGGGCGGCACGCTGGAGGTGCGGGCGCATCCTGGTCAACCACTGGAACTGCTGGTGTCCTTGCCGCTGCCCAGCGCAGTCCCGGCAGAGGGTTCGGTGTTAATCAGCGGGCCGACTACTGGTGCCCAAGGAGAAAAGTCATGATCCGGATCTGCATCGTAGAAGACCAGACGCTGGTGCGCCAGGGCCTGTGCAGCATGCTGGCGCTGGCCGGAGACATGACTGTAGTGGCCGAGGCCGAAAACGGCGAGCAGGCTCTGACCACCGTGCCGGACACGCGGCCAGACGTGTTGCTGCTGGATTATCGGATGCCCCGACTGGATGGCCTGGGGGTATTGCGTGCACTCTCGGCCACCTCGCAGACGCAGGGCGTCCCCCTGGTTCCTACCCTGATCCTGACCACCTTCGATGATGACGAATTGCTGCTGTCTGCGGTCAAGCTGGGAGCAAAGGGGTACCTCCTCAAGGATGTGGCACTGCCCGTACTGCTGGAGGCCATTCGTACAGTCGCGGCCGGGGGACGCTGGCTGCAACCCACCCTGACCGATCAGGTGCAGCGAGGCGTGGAGGAACGGTGCCTGGGCAGAGAGGCGTCCGGGGACGGATCCATCACTCTGACCACCCGGGAACAGGAGGTCTTGCGTCTGATGGCGGGCGGCTTCAGCAATCGCGAAATCGCCGGACTGACCACCACCACCGAGGGAACGGTCAAGGGTTACGTCTCCAACATTCTGTCGAAAATGGGGGTTCGTGACCGCACCCGCGCGGTTCTTAAAGCAGTCGAGTACCGCCTGGTGTAAGGCAGGAGCCGGCAAGGCCAGATCGAGGCCGGTACCACCTCCAGTTTGGGATGGCTGGCCCCTCCCGGTGACTTTTCACGGCACGCCATAGCCCATGGTTGGCCCTCCAGACAGACAAGCAGACCTCAATTCAGAGGCTTTCCAGAACCCTTCCCCTGTTACGGGTGACGCAGCGCGTCAGTGATCAGGGGAGTGAATTTTATGTTCCTCTGCTGCAGGTCTCCTCACCTGGATGCCGCGCTCCAAAAAATTCATGGCTGTCCTCTGGGCGAAAGGAAAGTCCTGAAACAGTTATGGGGCGTATTCGACATGGCCCACAGAGCATCAGGGGCGCTGTGATTTTCGGTCAGGCGCACCCCACCGGCCCATATGACTTGAGTTGCCACAACTGTATGGGAAATTCCCAAAGAATGATGGCCGACTCAAAATTTGCAATTGCTTATCATGCGGTGTCACAGCGGGCAAATCACGACAGGAGGCACTTCATGCTTGACGCCACAATGCGTCGCCACCGAGAATTTTTACTGGCACACACCACAGGTCAGAAGTTATTCGTTCTGCTCAATCTCCTGCCAGATCAGCAGGCCAGGCAAGCGCGGCCCAATCTGTCAGTGGCGTTCGTGGTTGACACTTCCGGCTCCATGCGCGAAGTCGTGACTGAGCCGACGGAGCACACGGGGCAGACCACGATGGTCGACGGTCAGCGATACGAAGTCGTGCGCGGTGGCCGAAACAAGTTGCAATTGGTCACCGAGGCGTTGCGCGGCATCATCACCTCGGATCTGATCCAGCCGCAAGACCGCCTCGCCCTGGTCAAGTTCGATGATCTGGCCCAAATTCTCGTCCCTTTCACGGCAGCGGCTGACCGGGCCGTCCTGCTCAAGGCCACCGATCAACTGGACTGGTACTCGGGCGGAACCCAGATGGGCGCAGGCATGAAAGCGGGCGCGAAGGTTCTCGAAACCGAATCTGGCAGCCGCCGGATGGTGCTCCTCACCGACGGCCAGGCCTTTGACTCAGCCGTGGTGCAGGAGCAGGCTGGCGTGCTCGCCGATATGCAGGTGTCGGTGACCACCATCGGCGTTGGCGACGACGTGAATACCGAGCTGCTGACGGAGATCACTGACCGCACGCAGGGACAGCCCATTGACGTGGTGCCTGATAATCAACATCCCCAATTTCCTGCGGTGCGAGCCTCTGATCTTCCGGCGGCGCTGCTGGGCGATCTCAAGCAGGCGGCCAACGAAGTCGTGACCAACGTGGCCCTGACCGTGCGCGCGATTAAAGACGTGGTCCTGGAGCGCGTGACCCGTGTGCAGCCCACCCAGACCGAGGTGACCAACACCGGCGGCCCACTGCTCATCGGCAATGTCGAGGCCGGAACAGGCGCAACCTACATTCTGGAATTCACCCTGCCAGAGCGTCCGGCGGCCCGGATGCGGCTGGCTCAACTGGGACTGACCTACGAGGTGCCCGGCGCAAATTACCGGGGCGAGTTGCCACCTCTTGACGTCGTGGTGGAATTTACCGGTGACGAAACGATGGCGGCGCGGGTGGATGCAGAAGTGATGCAGTGGGTCCAACAACGCAATATTGAGGGTCTGGTGGCGCAGGCAAGCCGGGAAGCTCAAAGCAACCCCGAGCAGGCCGCCAGGACCCTGGAACAGGCCCGGAACATGACTCAGCGCCTGGGCAATGGCGCTATGACCCAGGTGCTCGACCGGGCCATCGGTGAACTGGGCAGCAGCAAGACCATCAGCCTCGGTACCGCCAAGACCATGCGGTTGGGTGCGAAGACGCAGACCCTCAAGGCGGGGAGCGGCGCAGATGGCCGACCCACCGACGAGGAAATTCGCAGGCTGACCGGAGCTTAAGGCAGTGAATTGCCCAGTCTGCGGCGCTGCGGTTCAGGCTGGCGAGACGGTCTGCCACATCTGCGGTGCACCGCTGACCTCTTCAGGACTGGTGGCCCTCCCCGCCGGCACGGCACTGATGGGCGGTCAGTACGTCCTGAACAGGGTGCTGGGACAGGGCGGTTTCGGCATTACCTACGCCGGGCAGGACACCCGGCTGGGCCTCAAAGTGGCCATCAAAGAACTGTTTCTGGACGGATCATCGCGGCGTGGCAAAGCCGTGGTTGCGCCCAGCAACATCAGCATCGCCGAGTACCAGGCCACCAAAACAGGCTTCTTGGACGAAGCGAAAATACTCGCCAGCTTCAACGATCCCGGGATCGTGAAGGTGATGAACTACTTCGAGGAAAACAGCACCGCTTATCTGGTCATGGAATTTCTGGAGGGCAGCACCCTGGGCGGCCTGATTGAGAAACGCGGCCCCATGCCCCCCGACGTGGTGCTGGAAGTGGCCCGTTCGGTGGCCAGAACCCTGGAGCTGATCCATCAGCGTGGGCTGCTGCACCGTGACATCAAACCCGACAATATTTTTTTCAATCA
The DNA here is from genome assembly GCF_014201875.1 of Deinococcus humi. Lineage (NCBI taxonomy): Bacteria > Thermotogati > Deinococcota > Deinococci > Deinococcales > Deinococcaceae > Deinococcus > Deinococcus humi. Next base: position 16,014 of record NZ_JACHFL010000031.1, read on the forward strand.
GACTGGCCGCATCGTGTTGATCGACTTCGGTTCCGTGCGGTCTTTCGTCACGGGCAAGACGCAGAGCCACACCCGTTTGGTCACGCCGGGCTACGCGCCGCTGGAACAGTACGGCAATTCCGGGCGATTCGGGCCATACACCGATATTTACGCGCTGGGGGCCACCCTGTTGCACGCCCTGACCGGACACATGCCGCCGCCCGCCACCGATCTCATGCTGGGCACCCCCCTCCCACCCATGCCCGACTCGACCTTGCCGGGGTTGCGACGCGCCGTGACCCAGGCGATGGCCCTGCGCGTCGAAGACCGTCCCCAGAGCGCACAGGCACTGCTGGCCATCCTGGTCACGCCAACGTCAAAGTCAGCGGTCCCCGTTCCGACTCCCTCCACTCCGCCCGCACCTGTCCCACGGCAAGCCGCGCCCAGCTCTCCAGCCCCCCGTCCCTCCGTGCCTCCGTCTCCACCTCCCCGGGCGGCTGCACCAAGACCGGGTCCCGTTCCGGTACAGCCGCCCAGGGGAGCGCCGAAACCCACACCCAGGGTTGTGCCCCCAGCCCCTGCCGCTGCTCCCTCCAAACCTGCCCCAACCCCTCTTCCGGTGCCTCCGAGCGCCACCCCGAAACCACCACCTGGACCTGCCCAGCCACCTGTTTCCACGCCCAGTGCGGCTCCGCCGTCGCCAAGTCTACCTGCCGGGAAAACTCGGGCGCCGGTGTCGCGCACCATCGTGATCGTGTGGAGCAGCCTGCTGGGCGCAGGAGTTGCCGCCACGTCGCTGCCGGAGTACCTGGCAACCCCAGTCCAGACGAGCCAGTTTGCGCTGGCCGCCGTAATAGGCGCAGGTGTGGGCGCACTGGCTGGCGCGCTGCTGTGGTTTGCCCTGCCGCTGGCTCTGCCTGCCGCGGCGGCGGCAGCGGCGTACTTCTATACCCAGGCGGAGGGCTACCACTGGCCCACCGTCGTCAGCGCCAGCGTGGCGGCCGCAAGCCTGTCCATCCTTCTGCTGATCCTCATTCGCCGTATCTAGTTCTCATTCCCCGGAGGAACCACCATGACCATTCTTTGTCAAGTCTGCGGCACCCCCAATCCCGAAGGCACCACCTATTGCGAAGGTTGCGGCGTAGAGCTGTCGGCCGCCGCCGAGTCCCAGCCCACCGCAGCGCCTGAAATCCTTCCCCAGGAGATGCCGCAGGAAACGTTGCCGCAGGCAGCCTCAACCGGAGCTGAAGATGTGGCTGGTGCTTCGGAGATTGTGGCGACAACGCAGATGGAAGCTCCCGTGTCTGGTCCAGAGGTCAATGCGGAGGTCATGTCACCGCCCGAATCTGCTCCTGGAGACGTCACGCCGCTCGAAGCCTCGTCCATCGAAGCCTCGTCTGAAGTGCCTGAGTCTGAAGGGGAAGTCTCCGGAGCCTCTGTCCCGGCTTCTGCCGCACCCATGGCCGAACTGTCCTCGGACGCCCCAGTCTCCACCGGAGAAGCCAGGCTCGGCATCAAGAAATTTGGGGCACCCACCGGGGAATTTATTCCGCTGCAAGGTGAGCGTCTGGTGGTGGGGCGCTTCGACGCGTCCAGTGGCCCGGTGGACATTGACTTGAGCGGCCTGGGTGGACAGGAGCATATTTCGCGCCGCCACGCCGAGCTGTACCGCGAACAGGGTAGATGGGCAGTGCGTGACCTTGGCTCTACCAACGGCGTCTATGTCAAACGCAAGGGCGAAACGAGCTTCTCGCCCCGTCTTCAGGAACCCACCTCACTGGCGGACGGCGACGAGTTGGCTTTTGGCAACCTGATGCTGACCTTCCATCAGGGCTGAGATGACCCGTCCTGACGATCTGCCGCATGAGTCGGCCGCCGAGCCACTCCCGCCCACTGCAACCCAGCCGCCCGAGCCGACTCCAACGTTGGCGCTGCCCCTAGAGTCCATGTCGCCCAGTACGGAAACGTTGGAGTCTGTGGCTACTGAGCAAGACGAGGCTGGACAGTTGGACGTGGACTACGCCTTCCCCGCTCCGTCAGAAGGAGGCGATGGAGACGGCGGAACTGCTGATGCCCCCACCGCTGAAGGTTCAGAAGGCCTGGAAGCCCCGGAAAGTCCTGGGCGTCTCCTAGACTCTGATGCTGATGAGACGCCAGATGACAGCTCTATCGAACTGGAGCAGCCAGATGGTGGGGACGGCCCAGCCAGTTCACAGCATTCCGCACCCGCGGACCATGATGCGGAGACCGCCATTGCTCCCATGGATGAGCCGGTCGATGACCCACCGCCAGACAGGGCAGAACTGCTCCTAGAGCCGGAAGGTGGGCTGGAAACTGCACCCGCAGCGGAGCCCACTGAGTTTTCCGGCCTTGTCACCGGCGAGCTGGAGGAAGAAACGTATGCCCCGACGGTCGCCCTGCAAGGTCCGCGGGCAGGCGAGGTGGTCAGCGGCTACCAGCTCAATCAGGACCTGGGGCGCGGCTGGTTCAGTGCCAATGCACTGGGCGCTGGCCCCAGCGTGGACGTGTATGTGCGGCCCAGTCCGTTGTGGGCGGACTTGCGGCCCCACCGGCTGCTGCCCAAATTCACTCCAGTGGGTGAGCTGTGGGTGCTGGCCCCCACGGAGGGCACGCCGCTGACCCTGCCGCTTGATGCCGCCACAGCGCGGGCGCACGTGACCGAATTGGCCCGCTTGCTGTTCGCGCTCGAGAAACAGGGATACGCCGTCACCGACCTTAATCCGCTCAGCGTTCAACAGACCCGCGAGGGGTTGAAATTGAGCAGGCCGCCGCAAGTGGCGCGGCTGGGCGAAGCGGCTCAGCCCACCCTGCGCGACGGTTTCACGCCGCCTGAAGTGCAAGAAGGGCAGGTGGCACAGGCAAAAAGCGGAGTGTATTTGCTGGGCGCCTTGTTTTTCCTGTGGCTGACAGGGCGCCCTCTCCCCCCCGAAGGGGCGTCGTCCATCGTGCTGGCAGGCATTGCCGCGTCGGGGGTGCCGCAACTGCTCAATGGGATGCTGGCTCCTTTGCCGCAGCGCCTGACACCAACCGAACTGCTGGCTGCCCTCAAAACGGCGGCCGCCACACTCCCGGTCTACCAGTTGGCAGCGGCCACCGACATCGGCCTGAACCCCGACCGGCCCACCAATGAGGACTCGTACGGGTTCTCGTGGCAGCAGACTGGGCAGCACGGCGGCGGCGAAGTGCTCCTGCGGGCCGTCGTATCCGACGGGATGGGCGGCATGGCGGCAGGTGAAGTGGCCAGCCAGGCAGCAGTGCGGGCTTTTCTGGCTTCGGCGGCACCTGCGTTGGAAGCGCAGGTCTGGGAGGCCAATGCGGCGGTGCTGACCGACATGCAGGGCCGGGACGGCGGCTGCACGCTCACCGGCGTCGAGATCCGCGGCACGCAGTTGCAGCTGGGACATGTGGGTGACACCCGCGCTTACTTGGCCCAGGACGGCGCTGTGCAGCAGCTCAGCAAAGACCATTCCTACGTCGCCGCCATGGTTGCCAGCGGTCAGATGACGCCCGAAGATGCCCAGGTCAGCCCGGAGCGCAATAAGGTGTTGCGTTCACTGGGCAGCTTGCGGGCCGCCCAGGACAATTACGTTCAGGTCCTCCCAGCGCCGCTGGAGTTGCCTGTGAGCAGCCGCATTCTCCTCGTCTCGGATGGGGTCTGGGGTGAGGTACCACCCGCCACGCTGCACGACATTCTGCTCCATGAGCCCTCGCTCCAGACCATCGTCGACCGTCTGATCGCGCTGAGTCTGGAGTCGGGCGCACCGGACAACGCGACGGCCCTGGTCATTGAACGGGTGAGGTAACCAACGGCAATGGTCTGGTGAGGGTTATGCACCTTCCTGGGACGTGAGTGGGAAGCCTCCGAACATGGGCGTGAGCCATGTCGAGACCAGTGGGGTTCAAGGGAGAGTGACGCGTGCCGGGTTGGTGACCGCTACACTCCGGGCATGAGCGGCGGCCCGGACCGGCGCGCAGCGTGGCGGGTTGCGCTGGGCGATGTGATCTACAACTCAGACACCCGCGCGGGCCGCACCTTTGACCTCGCCCTAATCGCAGCCATCCTTCTGAGCGTGCTCGCGGTCATGTTGGACAGTGTGGCGGGCTTCCGGGCACGTCACGCCCCGGCGCTGCGGGCGCTGGAGTGGGGCCTGACGCTGCTGTTCACGGCCGAATACCTGGTGCGCCTCGTCAGCGCGCGCCGGGCAACGCATTACGCCCGCAGCTTCTTCGGGGCAGTAGACCTGCTCTCGATCCTGCCAGCGTATCTGGCCCTGGTCGTGCCCGGCGCACAGTACCTGCTGATCGTCAGGGTGCTGCGCTTGCTGCGGATCTTCCGGGTCCTCAAGCTGGTGCGTTACCTCTCCGAGGCCAGCGTGCTGACCCAGGCGCTGCGCGCGAGCCTGGCCAAGATCGTCGTGTTTTTGGCCGTGGTGCTGACGCTGGTGGTGATCATCGGCACCCTGATGTACGTGGTGGAAGGTCCCCCCAATGGCTTCACCAGCATTCCGACGAGTATTTATTGGGCCATCGTCACGCTGACCACCGTGGGTTACGGTGACATCGCACCAAAGACCGGGCTAGGCAAGGCCCTGGCCTCGCTGGCAATGATTCTGGGGTACGGCATCATCGCCGTGCCCACCGGCATCGTCACGGTGGGGCTGACGCAGGCCCAGGCGGGACAGCGGCAGGTGGAGGTGAACGGGAGCACTGGGCGCAGTTGCCCGAGGTGTGGACTGGCAGCGCATCAGGCCGACGCCCGGTTCTGCCGGCGATGTGGAGAGGCGCTGTCCGAAGAATTGGCGTCTGGAACAGCCTGAACACTGTCCTGGTCCTTAACTTGATGGGCATGGCTGCGCCGCCTCGACTGGGGCATTCTGATGACGGAGGAGGTGCTGTCCCACTGACCTGGCCGTTCAGCTGGGAATCCCGCAGCCAGAACTACCGTGCTCGGGGTCTGGTGCCCACACTGCGGTGGAACCAACGAGGCAAACTGGCCCACCCGGGTCTGGTGCGAACCGGGTGAATGGTGCGCAGGTGCGCCGTCCTGTTGAGTGGTCTCCGAAACCTGCGCTCGACCACCAGACACACTATTTCCAATCGCTGGGGCGTCATCTCTTCGACGTTTCAAGTGCGTTGCTCTTTCCCGTATTTTAGAGTGCACAGCATGACCCGGCCAGTCCTCACCGCTTGTGTAGAGCTCTGGCTAACCCGCCGTTCACGCTGGTTCAGGAGGCTTCCGTGACGCTCTTTCAAACGCAGCTCAGTGCAGAGGATACACAATGACCACAGTTGCCGCACAACCGGACGTCCGCGGTTCACGGCGCAGTGGCCTGCTGCTGGGCGTCGCTTTCATGGCAGGGCTGGATGAGATCGTCTTTCATCAGGTGCTCGGCTGGCACCATTTCTATGACCATTCCACATCCGCAATCGGGCTGCTCAGCGATGGCCTTCTGCACGCTGCTGAACTCATGGCCATCGTGGCGGGCATCTTTCTTCTGGCAGACCTTCTGCGGGCGCGGACCTTTGCCACCGCGTTCTTTTGGGCCGGCCTCTTTCTGGGGCTGGGCAGCTTTCAACTTTTTGATGGCCTGATCAATCACAAGGTTTTTCAACTGCATCAGATTCGCTACAACGTCATGCTCCCGCCCTATGACGTCGTGTGGAACGTTGTGGGTTTCCTTCTTCTGGTGATTGGCGCCGGAATGTATCGCCGCGCCAGTCAAACCACACTGTCCCCCTGATGCATTCTGGACACCCTACAGTCACCGTCACCCAGCAAGACGCCTTTTCGTGGCTTGTGTGGCTCCTTCTCCTTGTGGTGGGGGCGGGTTACGGAGCGATGGCTGGGCGCCAACTGAGACAGGGCCGAGTCTGGCGATGGTCTCGAACATGCTTTTTCACGCTTGGGCTTGCTCTCCTGGCCTGGGTGTTCTCCCCTGCCGTGAATAGCCTTGCTCACGCTGACCTACAAGCACATATGCTGCAGCACCTGATGTCGGGCATGTTCGCACCCCTGCTGCTGGCCCTGGGCTGGCCCCTGACACTGCTGTTACGCAACGTGCCCGTGCTCATGGCACGGCGGTTGATCCGATGGTTACACGCGCCACCCCTTAGCCTGATCGCTTTGCCAGTCAGCGCCTTGCTGCTCAACGTGGGCGGCTTATACCTGCTCTACCTGACACAGCTGTATCGTCTGACGCTGGAACACCCGGCGATCCATGCGGTGGTGGCCTTTCATGTGGTGTCGGCTGGTCTTCTGTATACAGTGGTTCTCGCCGGGATCGAACCTGTTTCTACCCGTACATCCTTTCGGACTCGGGTGGTTGTCTTGCTGCTGGGATCCGCCGGCCATGCCACGCTCGCTAAGGTGCTGTACGCAGGACACGGGGCGCTGGGAACAGCTGGCACTGTCCCACAACTCCAACCGGCTGCCCAGTTGATGTATTACGGGGGCGATCTGGCAGAACTGCTGCTGTTTGTCGTGGTCTTTCAGGGCTGGTTCCGACAGCGTGAACAGGCACGGCAGCGAACGCAGCAAATCGTGCTTCCCTGAGCGGATCCTGACAATCCAACGGCAAGAAGCTGATTGCCGGCGACTGAATACGCGCCCCACCGTTAGCGCTTCCCTCTGAGCAAGTGTCAGGGTCAGACCCCCTGCCACCAACGTGGGACACGATTCATGATGTGATACTGCGCCACAGGAAATCCACTCCGCCCCGGTCCTGACGCAAGAGTGTCGTCTACTCGGCCCACAGCAGACGAAGGACAGGAGAGCCTGAACATCAAACCACCCCTACCCTACCTGTGAGTCAAGTCTGGACTGCTTAATTTCTGATTGTTTCGACGGATCGTGGTGGGGCTGCTGGAGCGGTGAGTGGTCAATCGCGACACGTCAGCGGTAATCATCTGGTTTAAGGCAACGCAACCTTCGATCCTTTCGAAGATTCATAGAGGCCGATCAACGGCCGAGCTCCTGGGCAAACATGTCACGTACGGTCAGTGGGGGGCGTCCCAGCAGTTGCTCAAGGGTAGGGTGGACAGTAGCAAACTCGCCCGCGCGGCTTGCCCGATACATACCGAGCATCATATTCACGGCGCCTGTCGGTGTGCCCCGCGCTGCCATCCTGGCGCCGAACTCCTCATCGGAAATGACCCGGCGCTGGATGGGACGGCCCAGTACCTCAGAAGCGGCAGCAGCAAGCTCAGCGAAGTCGAGCGCCTGCGACGCAGTGAGCGGCGGTGTCGGCCCGTCAAATCGGCCAGCGTCAGCAAGAATTACCGCGGCCGCTTCAGCCAGATCAGCATGGGTCGTCCAAGCAATTTTACCGTCTGCCGGTGTTTCGAGCAGACCAGTGTCGGGTGAATCGCCCAGGAAGTTTAGAGCGCTTGAGGCGTAGAAGCCGTTGCGCAGGGCCGTCCAGTCCAGACCGGACTGATCCAGCATGTCCTCGGTAGCGGCGTGATCGAGCGCAGGAGGGAACGCCGAGGACGCGCCCGCAGCCATCTGGCTGGTGTAAACGATCCGCGCCGCATCAGCGTTGCGCGCCGCCTCGATGGCCACGCGGTGCTGACTGAGGGGGTCACCCCCGTAAGCCCGTGCATTCGAGGACACCAGGAGCACCTGGGTGGCGCCCTCGAATGCACGGGTGAGGCTGGCCGGGTCACGGTAATCACCCTGACGGACCCGTACCCCAAGAGCCTGCAGGTCGGCGGCTTTCTCGGGGTCGCGGACGCTGGCACCGACCTGGGCGACTGGAAGGCGGGCGACGAGCTTCTCGATGATGGCGCGGCCCAGTTGGCCGGTAGCTCCTGTGACGACAATCATTCGGTTCTCCAATGTATGCAAGTGCTCTGGTTTTTCAGGAACGATCCGCGCTCTGCAGAATCAATGAAAACCCAGTCAGGGATTTTCTCAAGGGGAGTCAGGCTTGTGCCGTTCAGTCAGCAGGTTGTTTTGTGGTCGAAGGTGCAGCGCACGCAGCGTGGGATGGGTCCGGCTTTCAAATTCGTTACCCACTCCCGCTTGCCTGCATCATTTCCTGTGGGTCAACGGCCATTGGCCGCTTGGCACCGCCTACATCTCTCGCCGGGAACTGCCGATGCCGCCGAGTTGCGCCAGCGCCTCTTCCGGCAGGATGAGGTTGGCAGCGGCGACGTTCTCACGCAGATGCTCAGGCGAGGAGGTGCCGGGAATCAGCAGGAGATTGGGGGAACGCTGAAGCAACCACGCCAGAGCTACCTGCATGGGCGTCGCGCCCAACAGCTGAGCAACGTTTGACAGGGCGTCAGACTGCAGCGGAGAGAACCCGCCCAGCGGAAAGTAGGGCACGTAGGCGACGCCCTGCTGGGCAAGATCATCGAGAAAAGCGTCGTCGTCCCGTTGCGCCAGGTTGTACATGTTCTGAACACACACGATCTCGCTGATGGACCGCGCCTCCGCGAATTGCCTGGGGGTAACGTTGCTTACACCGATGTGGCGGATCAGCCCTTGTGCTTTGAGGTCAGCCAGAGCCGCCAGCGGCCCTGCGATGGACCCCTCCGACGGTCCGTGCGCGTCGCCCATGACCCTGAAGTTCACGACATCGAGCGCGTCCAGTCCGAGGTTCTCAAGGTTATCGTGAACTGCCCGCGTCAGCTCCTCGTGTGACATGGCAGGCACCCAGGATCCGTCCGCAGGACGGCGGGCTCCAACTTTCGTGACGATCACCAGATCGTCCGGATATGGGTGTAAAGCCTCCCGGATGATCTGATTGGTGATGTGGGGGCCGTAGAAGTCGCTGGTGTCGATATGGTTGATTCCCAGCGAGACAGCCTCGCGCAGGACGGCTACGGCGGTATGCCAGTCACGCGGCGGGCCGAAGACGCCGGGGCCGGCGAGTTGCATGGCTCCGTAGCCCACCCGCCTGACGGTGCGGTCACCGAGCGTGAAGGTGCTGGGATAGCGAGCGGAATAAATGGTCATGGGTGAACCTCCAGTGAACTTGGGGCGCCGTTCTCTCTGCTGTGACGAGCCTGCCAGTCGCGCAGGCTCGTCACTCAACCTCCAGCCGGATGTCACGGACGTCGGGTATCCGCAAGACGCTGCTTACACTGATAACGTAAACGAGTAACCAGTGATATGTCAAGCTGCTAACACAGACGTGTTACCATCACTTCATGTTAGCCGTCGCCCCTTTACCCCCACGGGAACGGATCCTCCAGGCCACCCTGGCCCTGCTCGAAAGCGAGGGCGTGGAAGCCATCTCCACCCGCGCAGTCAGTGCCGCCGCCGCTGTACAGCCACCGACCATCTACCGCCAGTTTGGCGACATGCAGGGTCTGCTGAACGCTGTGGCAAGCTCTGGATTCGCGTCCTATCTCCAGGCAAAGGCGGCGCACGTGGGGACCGGGGATCCCGTCGGAGAATTGCGGGAGGGCTGGGACCGGCACGTGGAGTTTGGGCTGACCCATCCGCATCTGTACACCCTGATGTACGCCAGGCTCCAGCCCGGCGAGCAATCCCCCGCCGCCCTGGAGGCCGCCGCCATGCTGTCGGCCCTGATGGGCCGGGTAGCGGAGGCAGGACGACTCGCGGTGGGCGTGGAGCGGGCCGCCGCCATGGTTCACGCCTCAGCGGTGGGCGTAACCCTGACCCTGCTTGGCGCTCAAGAGCAGGACGGGGGGTTGGCGAATCAGATGCGTGAGGCCGTACTGGGCGCCATCCTTACGCCCGATGGAGAGACCGCCGTGGACTCCACCCATCAGGAAGCTGCGACCCACGCCATTGCATTGATTGCCTTGCTTCCCAAACGCCCAGCCCCATTCAGCGAGGCGGAACGAGCACTCCTTCTGGAATGGCTGACGCGCTTGATCTAGCCGCGAAGATGACTGTGGTGCCTGGGTTTGACTCCCAGGATGCGACGCGCCCCCGGTTCCAACAGGATCAGGTCCGTTGGAAGGAAGGTACGGCTGCGGCTCTGAAGCTGCTTGTGGTCCGTCTCCCCCACCCGATTGGATGGCATTGCACCCTAATTCGCAGCTCAAGCGGGATCTAAGTAGATCGCGAATAAGAAGTAGAATTAGGGATGGGTCGTCCCGCACGACAGATCGAGATCAGCGAAGCCGCCGACCAACAGCTCCATGCAC
>NZ_JACHFL010000032.1 GCF_014201875.1 Deinococcus humi
CGTTTGAATTCGGCGGTGTAGGTGTTTCTGGTCGTCATGGGGTTGCCTCCTATGGTGAGGCTTAACTCCACCGACTCAAAACTGGCTCAATCCCATTTTCCATTCACCAGGTAGATGAAGTCCATGTCCACTGACCGGTCAGGACTGGCGCTCAACTGGAATCTTGTGTTGACCTGAACGTGCCCAGCATCCACTGAGACGGCTGTGCTGTTGTAGGTGGCACCGACACCCCCTTGCACGTCGCAAAAAGCGTCTGTTGGCGCCATAGAACGCATACCGACACATGCGGTCAACAGTAGCGGAAGGACACCCAGGGGAGGAAAAGAGACACGCATCTCGTGATTTTAGTGACTGAAGGTCATTCACCGTGCTGCATTCTTGCCCACGGGCGAGGGAGCCGTCCGACGCCTTGCAAGTACCGGTCAATCCCTCTTCGGGGTCATTGAGTGCGCCTCTCCAACTGCTCTTGCGCTGCCGACCTGCGACTCCCGCCACCCCGGAGGCGGGACGTTCTCACCCCATGTTCAGGTGCGGCTGCTGATTCACCCCCAGCACCTGCACCCGGGCCTGTGACCGATTGAACTTGATCGTTGTGAAGCCCGTGTCGCCAAACGCGAACCATACCTGGTCACTGCGAGTCAGTACGTGCAGCGCCGCATTCAGAATGCCGCCATGCGCCACCACCAGCACATGCCCATCCGGGCCGGTCACCAAACGTTCGAGGGCGGCGTCCGCTCGTCGGTGAAAGGCGGCCTCAGACTCCCCGCCGTCGGCTGTGAGTGGTTCAAAGCGCCCTCGCGCCGCGGGAATGGGATACCGGGCCAAGGCCTCGTCGCGGGCGAGGCCAGCCAGGGGGCCATTGTCGAATTCCATCCAGTCCGGGTCGACGTGCGGCACCAGGCTCAGGGCGGCGCCGATCACGCGGGCAGTCTCGTACGCACGGGCGAGCGGGCTGCACACGAGCTGATCGAACCCAGGGGGATGGGCGTGCCAGTAGGTGGCGAGATGCTGCGCCTGAGAGCGTCCAGTGTCAGTCAGCGGACTATCGTAGCGGCCTTCGTGAACGTCCTGGTCGTCGGCGAGAGAACGGCCATGCCTGAGAAATGTGATGTGCACGAGCTGAGCGTACTGGATGAGAACGATGGCCGCGTCCCCATGCCCCAGGTGCGCCGAGCCAGTAGCCGGCAGCGCCCGCTACAGAGCGAGCGAGGCCGTGCGCCCCCGCGAATCCCAGCAAGCTGGAGACCTTGGGTGGGATCAATACACGCAAATTCACCGACATGGCAACAGGAACGCAGCCAGCTCGGCTTCTAAGGACGGCGGCGAACGCAGGAATGCCTCGATCTGCACGCCCGAGTCTCGAACCTTTATCGCCATACCCCCACCACCGCTCCCGCTCCCTCAGACGAAGGAACCAACCTGCGGCACTGCTCCTCTGGCGAGAGGCGATGCAGCAGGCAGCTTGATTCTCAAGCTGCCTGCTGGGCTACTCCAGCCTTACTGAAATTAAGTTGCCAGAACCTTGCATCTAAAGAGAGCCTTCAACTGAACGTCGATTCTCCTACCTTTGTCCGTGATCGGGGCTTGACCGTCCATAGCCAGCCGGCCAAAAGCGTGTTGATCACCACATTAAAACCGGCACTCTGCACCGTGTAATGCCCCACCGACCACCAGTACAGGTTGACGATCACGTTGAGCATCAGCCCCACAGCAATCAACGCCATCGTCGGTGCATACCGCTCGGCGTCCATCGAGAAATACCAGTACAGCGCGCCAATGCCTACCAACACTCCGCCGTACTCGGACGCGATGCCCCAGTTGGTGAGTTTCAGATCGAACACCTGATTGCCTAAGGTAGGGAACAGTAGGGCGAGGCCTGCAACAACCAGCCAGATGGACGTCACTTTGAAGACCAGACTTCTTGAGTGCATCTTCGTCTCCTTGCCCTGTCAGTGCCCGGCGCAAAGGCCAGATGAGACGTGAAAAACTACACACTGAGGCTGCTTCATAGCGTGCACCTGATGCCGCCACAAATCAAGGAGGAAGGCGAAGTAACCAACTTGGCAGAGTAGTCGTATAGGTATACAGGGCAGTACTCCCACCTTTTCAAGCTCAGCACCCTAATGCGCTTGCTATTCCCCACTACGCGATATCTTGGAGCACACAACGCTCCCAAACGTGGAGTACGTCGCTTAGGTACCGCGCATGGTCAACGGTACCTACGTTTTATTCCCATTGCGCTCACTCTGACCCTTCCCACTGAGCGGGTGACCGGACGGACAGCTCGAAAGCAGGGCAGGTCTTTTAGCCGAAACCTTCCTTTTTGCACGTGCTCTGCCGGACAGCTCAGGCGGTCAAAGCGCTGCATGGCCTGAACTGGTCCTGGCAAGCTGGAGAACGGGTGGTGCCGTACCACAGACAGGACGGTGGCTTGACTCACTGGACCTGAATCCGGATAGCCGGGATCACAACGTCCGGCATGACCAGGCGCAGTCGCTGAGCGCCTACGCCACGCGACTGCGCCTGGTCATGCCCCCCGGGGACTATCGCCAGGTGTTCGACCAAGCGGCCCAGCCGGGGCTGCTCGACCGGCCGCTGACGGAGATGCGCCCAGTGTGGACGCTGGCGCCCTGATCTTGCCGGGCGGGACTCTATGGCGTATCATGCGGGCACTGGGGCCTGCGTCGCGTGCGACGCAGGCCTTGGACATTTAAGGGCGGAGGACGCCCTGAAACACCTCTGGGTACCGGGCCATGATCTGCGCCAGTCCGGCCCGGCGCTCCGGAAGGGACGCGGCGGTGCCCCCACAGTGCAGCAGCGCCATTTCCGTGAGCATCGCCATCAGCTCTGTGTAGGCCCGGGTGGGGGCAGCGAAGAAGCCGTCGAGCCGGGTGTTGCCTTCCACCGGGGGCAGGGGCCGGTACGCCCGGCGTAGGTACTGCTGCCGCAAACGGACGGCCAGGGCGCGGTCCAGATGCTCGTGCGCCAGCCAGGTGGCTTTCGCTTCCACATAGGTCACGGCGTCGGCCAGCTGCACGAGTACGGCGTCATGGCTATGTTCGAAGTGGATGCTCTCCATGCGCTGCCAGCTGCCGTGCGGCTTGAGGGTGGAGAACGTGTCGAAGGACCGGAACATCTCATTTTTCTTGCCCCGGTCCACCGTCAGGTGGTACCGCTGGCCCTGCTGGTGTGCGGCGCGCTCCAGGCCCTGCATCAGGCCGAAGAGGGTCCGAACGAAGGGATCACGTTGCAAGGCCCCGACCTTCTTCCGGGAGATGTCCTTTGTCAGCCAGGGTTCCAGCGTGATGGCCAGATCGGCCTCCGGCTGCTGGATCATGACCTGCTGACGTTCGAGGGACAGGGCATTCAGGTGATAGGTCACCTCGTAGGCCTCCACGACTTGCAGGGTGGCCTTCAGCCACCCCAGATGCCGGTCGCGCAGGCGCGGCGTGCCATCCCGTTCCATCCAGAACACCTCATCGCCGCTCCATAGTTCCGCCGCGTGCAGTTCAGGCAGGCCACCCGCCGCCAGCCGTGCCCGCTCCGTCCGCTGACGGGAGGTCCGGTCCTGAAAGGCACATCCTGGATCCAGGATTGGATAGCCGATGGCGTTCATCTCCCGGAGAATTCTCCGGCGCAGGGCGGTCAGCGCCCGCTCAACGGCGTACCGGTGCTTGTCTGCAACCACCACAGCACCCAGCAGGATGTGGCCGCCCATCTCGGATTCGTCGACAGAAATATGGGTGGTCTTCATGGGGCGCGTCCTGGATTCCGCTGTGAACTCTAGCGCAAGCCCGGCTTCCTTTTTGCACGCCTTCTGCCGGACAACTCAGGCGGTTGCTCCGGCACTGCCCAGCGAGAGCATTTTGGAAGACACGAAGGCCGGTGGACGAGGATGGGGCTGGTGGGCTGACCTTCTTGAAAGCAAAAGAAAGCGGCCCGAAGACCGCGCTGAACGATCAATGCTCTGTGCTGTCTGCTTGGACGGCGCAAAGACGAGCTACCGAGTGGAGACGCTGTAATAGACGACGGCGGGAATGGACACGGGGGGAATGTGAGGGCACAGCGGAGCGTTCGAGTGGTGTGACAGGGGTAGGTCCCTGCTTGTACCAGCAGCGCGTGGCTGGCCTGTCGTAAATGAATCAACTGAGCAGGCACGCCTGTGGAATGCTGGTGCGTGTCTTTCTCCTTGCCCTTGCTGTCCCTGCCGTTGATGGCCATTCTGTGCTTCGCTATGGGAACTCCTGCGGGGGATGGCGCCTTGAAGACGGAGTTGTCCACGAGACCGGGCCTGAAAGCAGGCGAGGTCCTTGTCGAGGCACACCTGACCAATCCACAGCGCGTGCCCGTGCGACTGACCTGGAAGAGCAGCCCCGGGCAAGGCTGCCTGAGCATTCACGTCCGAGTTTTGAAGGCTGGATCACGGGAAGTGGTGTATCCGAACGCCATGGTCCACCGGTCATCCTGTGCCGTGAAGGTGCGGGAGCAGGTCCTGGCCGCTAGGCAAGTCATCCATCATGGGCGGGTCCTGGTGCTGCCGCCTGGCCGGTATGCCGTGGAAGTCCGGATCCCAGGAGTCGACTCTGCCATGAATGACTCCAGTGCTGGCTACGTGATGGTGACTGCGCCCTGAGACGCTCAACTCGTTCAATGTCATGGTCATGCTCAACAATCCACCGCCGCGGAGTGCATAGCCTTGACCCAGCCTGTATCTGACAGGTTCTGGCAAGTTAATTGGCGAAGGGCCGAGTGGGTCAGTGGCCGTCTGAAGTTTAGACGGCCACATCAACCGCGTGTTGCCATGCCCGGTGGGCACAATTCTGGTTTGATCTTCGGAGATGGGCGGCAACGGTGATGCGGGTGTGCTGGTGGAGGTTCGAAGCGCGGGCATGCAGGGCCAGAAATTCCTGTGCCCTGTGGAGGTTCTTGAAGCCGAGTTGACTCCGTTCCTGATTCCGGGTGGGCCGGTGGGACTGTTCAATGAGATTGTTGCAGCGCACAGCGGAAATGACCTAGAGGTGCTGGACACTGTGGAGCACCGGGAGAGCCCGAATGGCTGCCCCGTAGCTCCAGAGCTTATCCGTGTGAATGACGTCTGGCACGTCATAGTTGACCAAAAGCTTTCCAAGAAAGGTCTTTGCTGCCTGGGCGTCTCGCCGATCTTGCAGAAGGAGGTCAAGAACCGCGCCAGATTCGTCGACCGCCCGCCACAGCCAAAGTTTTTTGCCACCAATCTCGATACACACCTCATCCAGGAACCACCGGGAACCCCGCCGGGGTTCCCGGTGTCGCAATTCTTCGGTGAGGAGGGGGGCGAACCCCATGTTCCACTGGCGGAGCGTCTCGTGACTGATAGCTATACCGCACTCTTGGAGGAGTTCTTGGACATCACGCTGACTGAGGGAGAAGCGGTGGTACAGCCAAAGAGCGTACTGGATGATGCTCAGCGGAAACCGGTGGCGGTAAGGCTTACGGTCAGTCACGGACGATCAGCCTACCGCGCTTAAATTGCCAGAACCTGGACCCGCGATCGCCGGCCAGTTGCCTGGGACGGTGTCGGGGCCGCCCCGCAAATCCAACAGCACCCCGTTCGGGCGACGGGCGCCGCATTTACGGCGCAGGGCAAGCGCCCCGCGTGGCAGGCTGGGGCATGCATCCCATTCGTGTGGAGACGATTGATCTGGTCCAGATGACGCATACCCTCGAGTATGGAGGGGGCTTAATCCCTGTTTCCTACCCCCTGCTGTGGGCGGAGCAAACGGCCTCTGGCCTGCATTTCGCGCGGGCGTACGTGGGTCACCCCGACATCCAGTTCATGGAATGCCACATCCTCCCGGACCTGGGCCTGCTGGTGAACCGGTTCACCGGCACAGACTGGAGCGCCCAGTCTGACTACTACGTGGACATCGCATCCGTCATCGCGGGCGAGGACAGCTGGGTCACGCACGACCTGTACCTGGACCTGTCGGCGCGCGCAGGCGGCATGCCCGCCATCCTCGACACTGACGAGTACCTCGCGGCGGTCCAGGAGGGCCTGCTGAACCCTGAGCAGGCTGTCCACGCGCTGACCAGCCTGCACCGTCTGGTGAATGGTGTCCTGGCCTGCGGCAGCCTGGAGGCGTGGCTGGAACAGGTGGGCATCACGCTGAGCTGGCGCGGCAGGCCCACCGCGGCCACCGCAGATGGGCCGGTTCCTTCCTGACATTGGGGCGCTGCAGCTGACGCGTGCCGCCCCGGGCACGGCAGCGCCACGTCCTCCGCAGCGGTCAATTGGACTTGAAAATGGCATCAGCCCGACGTCCAGTACGGGCTTTTGAAGGCATAAAGCAGCGTGTCAGCTGGGCTTATTCAGCCGGGCATGTCATCTGTCTGAAGGCATCCAGAGCCTCGTTGCTTCCTGGCCTTGCGCACCGCGCGAGCGGCGTGTACAGACTGGTGGAATCTGTCCAGAGGTGATGACCGGAAGGACAGCTGGGTGGCGTCGTGGCGGCTGCCGTGCTTCTCGAAGATGCGGCGCATCGGTTGATTCTCGGCCTCGGTGGCGCCGCCGTGCATGACGAAGCGCTCGGCTGCGCGGGCCAGCAGGTGCGCATGCAGGCGGGTGCCGTATCCCTGCCCCCGTGACCCCGGGTGCACGCCGAGCATGTTCACGTTGACCCAGCCGGGACGATTGCTGGGGCCGAAGGCGCCCAATGCGACGGGCTGCCGGGCCGTGTCGGGCAGGGCCACCAGGGTCCAGCCTTCCGCGCAGTCCCAGTCCGAATGGCCCAGGGCACCCAGCAGCGCGGCGATCTCAGGACGCTGGCGAAGCTCCTGGCCGCCCTCCACAGCACCGGGCACCAGGGGGTAGGCACGCGCGCGGAGGTCCGTCTCGTACGTCACATGGACCGGGGCGTGACTCACCTAGCCCGCCGTGAGGACAGCCTCGGCATCCAGCGGCGCGAGGCTGTCGTGCAAGAGCAACTTGCGCTTAGGTCCAGGGTGCTCACGAATGGCGCGCGCGAGCGCCGTGATACCGCCTAGGCCCACATCCGGGCGGAAGTGGGGAAAGACTGGTACCTGCGGGGGGGACGCCAGAGAGGCGACGCCCTCCACGCCCCGCTCGGAACGCAGGATCAGGAACTGCCCGGGCGCCGCCTGACCTTCAGCGATCCGGGCCCGCAGCGTGGTGAGGCGCCGCCCGGCCTCCTCACGGTCAGGGTCCAGGGCGTAGATGTCGGTCAAGGTGTCCAGCGTCGGCGTGTGGATGGAGTAGGTGTTCAAGGGGTGACCTCGGAAGGCGGGTCACTGGCCATCCGCCGGACTCGTGTCAGCGATGGATGGAGGTGACCGGGAGAAGAACGAACGGCACAACGTGGGCAGCGAGACGGGTTTGCATCATGGGGACCTCCGGGGCACAGCAGAATGCGGGGAGCTTAGCGGACTGGCAGCGCAGTGACGAACGAATGTGCCGCCGGCTGACGGAGGGACTGGCCTTAGACACCCAATCGTCTTGCAGAGTCATGGCGCCGGCTCCAACAGACGACCGCACATCATTGAGGTCGGCTTGACACCTAACTCTACATATGTAGAATGCTGTATGGCCCGCTCCCCCAATTCCAGTCCGCACACCCGCGCCGTCCTGACGACGCTGGCCCGCGCCCACCCACAGCCCAGCTACGGCTATGACCTGAGCAAGGCGACGGAGCTGAAAAGTGGCACCCTCTATCCGATCCTTCAGCGTCTGCACGAACAGGGCTATCTCGACGCCCAGTGGGAGGAGTCCCTGCACCCTGGCAAACCGCCCCGCCACATTTACACGTTGACCCCCGAAGGGCTGAAGCTGGCCCGCGAAAAGACCGAGGATCAGAACATTCGTTCACTCCAGGGAGCGCTGCGATGACACCCGAAGACTGGCACAAGGGCATGGAGACCGAGGCGGCGAGTGTGGACGACGCGGTCTGGGCGAGAGAAGCGCGGCGAGCGGCCTGGTTTCAGCGCGGTCCCCGGGTGATGCTCGTCCTCGGTGCGGCTCTCTTGCTGTACATCCTGATCAGCAGCTTGCTGGTGATAGCGCTCAATGCGCTCAGCATTGGCTATGGTCCTCAGGGGCTGCGCCCCCTGCTCCTGGGTTCGCCTCTACCGGTGGGTCTGCTGGTGCTGCTGATCCCGTGCCTTGCAGCCGTCTCTCTCGTTCGTCTGGGCATTCGTCCGGCGCTGATCTGGGTTGTTCCAGTGGCTGCCATGGTGCTGGAGACGCCGGTCGCCAGGCTGGTGACCACGACTTTGCCCATGAATCTTCCTGATGCGATCACTGACCAGCCGATCGACCTCATGCCGTCGGGCAGCCCTGATCTGGCACAGATTCTGTCCATTCTGTTGCTCAAGGCGCTGGCCGTTGGCTTGGGGGTCTGGCTTGGCCAGCATTCCCTGCGGAACACCAAAATGGGTCAGGCCGGACTGCAGCGGTAAGCAGCAAAGACCAGACGCACCCTTGTTTACACTGTCATTCTCCTGGACAGATCAGTCCAGAACTATGCCCGTGATTTGAAAAGCGCCCCCCTGGAGCAGCGTGAAAGTGCTGCTCCAGGGGGCATTGTTCACGCTAAAGACGTGGCCGACTTGAACGCATGTTGGTGGTGCTGGCCCTCACGGGACCCCGGCGCTGGCGTCCCCAGTCGAATCCCCTGCGGTCAGGGGCGCGGGCCAGCCACTCTCCAGGCCCAAGATGACGCTGGTCTCGTCGCCCCCCAGTGCCTGCGCGGTGACGTAGTCGGCGGGCTCAAACGATCATATCAGTCGGTCCTGCACCGCCCAGCCTGTCATCGTTCTGGCGCCCGGCGCGTGGCCACGCAAGGCGGGGCCAGACCGCACCATCTGTCGGGTAAGCGGCAGGAGTGTTGCAGCCAACAACCGCAATGTCAGCCGCAGGTGTCGACTGGAGCTGCGGGCGACCACAGCAGGCTGGGTGTGATTCCAGAAAGAGAGCCCGGACCCCGCAAGGGAGCGCGCCCCACCGGCGAGGACCGTAAAGATTCCTGCAAGACGGCCGGCCAGGGCTCCCCCGCACCATGGGGCATGTTGACCTTCCGTCCCGCTGTGCCCGGCCTGTTGTTGAGTAGCGTCCTGTGGGGTGCGGCTGGCGCACAGGACGCCGTCCCGGCCCTCGCGGCGGAATTCAAACTGGCTGCTGGCAGCTACACCGCCGTGCAGACCCTGCCGTCGCTGGGGCTGCGCGCGCCGCCCGGGAGCCTCCACCTGAACGAACTCCGCCCCGTGCGCGGCATCCACGCCGCCGACCTGCGGGCCTACCAGGAGGCCGTTCCCAAGAGTTACCAGACCCGCTGCGTGGGCGTGCTGGACCTGACCCTGGTGCCGGCCAACGTCAACGAGGCCCCAGCCCTGGTCGAGCGCTGGGCGCGCGAGACCGACGCCCTGGTCTTGAGCCGCACCTTCGGGCGGGCCACCTTCCTGCGTGGCCCTGCGAGCAAGCCGGTCCTGAGCATGGTCCGCCCGGTGGCCGGGGCAGTGCTGATCGCCACATGTCCGGTGGCCGAAGTCCCCCAACCTGTCGGGGCATGGCTGGCTCTTGGCCAGCGCTCTGCGGCTGGGACGCTGCTGGCATTCAACTGGTACGGCACCCTGGCTGTGTGCGTCGACGGCCAGGAACAGCCCCGCTGGAATGTGCGGGCGTTCGAGGGTGCCGTCCAGCTGGCCACCCGGAATCCAGAAGCGTCGCGTGTCGCCGCCGTGGGCTGGGACCGGGGCGGCCTGGCCGTGAAGGTCTTTGCCCCACCGGCCAAAGTACCGCTCAGCCGCGCGCCACTGACCGGCACGCCCAGAAGCGTGTTCCTCAGCGAGGATGGCCAGCGGGTGACCGTCCTGACGCAGGACAATAGCTCAAGGCCCCGGAGTGTGGTGACCAGCGTGAACGCGCAAACGGGGCGTGCGGTGGCCCGGCAGGTGCTGGACCCTGGCGAACGCGCGGAGACCGTGAGCAGCGATGGGCTGTGGATGGTCACGACCGCGACCAGCACCCTGCGCCTGGTGGAGATCCTGAGCGGCAAGGTGCTGTGGAGCAGCAAGGCCAGTGTGGCCACCACCTTTGAATTTGCCCGTGGAAACCGCTGGCTGGTGGGGATGGACCAAAAGGGACAGGCCATCACCTGGCAGACCGATGGGGGCAGGCGTGGGCCCAGCGTTCAGGTGGATGGCCGCACCCGGACCGTGCTGTTGCCCGGTCCAGCAATGGATCAGCTCAGCATCCTGTCTGGAAATGCCACCTCGTCCTCCGCTCCAGGGGAGTGGTCCACCCTGACCTGGACGGTGGGGACCGGCGTACCGGTGTCGCAGGGCCAGGTCAGCGGCACGGGTGAGGAGGGGGTGGTTCTGGAGGTTCAAACCGGCCGCCCACGGTTGATCCGGATGTGTGAGGTGGCCGCGGGTCTCCCACCCGTGTTTCCGTGACCTGTTTTGGTGAACACTGGCGAGAACGCAGGCCGCGGCAGGGGACGCCCTGAGCGCCTGGCGCAGGTGTCATGCCAGTCCCCGGATGAGAAGCGAGCGACAACTTATCGCCCAGAAACGTCAGCTTGGGGTATATCCCGAGCTGACAAGCGGGCTTCCGAGACTGCCCTGACGAACTCAGTCTGAATTAGCCGTCGTATTCACTGCTCAGCAGATTCTG
The DNA here is from genome assembly GCF_014201875.1 of Deinococcus humi. Taxonomy (NCBI): domain Bacteria; kingdom Thermotogati; phylum Deinococcota; class Deinococci; order Deinococcales; family Deinococcaceae; genus Deinococcus; species Deinococcus humi. The sequence continues at coordinate 10,667 of NZ_JACHFL010000032.1, forward strand.
GCGCAACTGCCACAAGCTGACCGGCGCGAGTGTCCCACTGACGGGCCGCAGTTGAGTCAGGTCCGTGCTCTCCGAGATGTTCCAGGCCGCCATCAAGGCGGCCCGCGCCCGCAGCAGACGCGGCAGCTCCTGGCCCCAGCCCGCGTCCAGTTGCGCCACTTCCCGGTAACCCGCCAGCACCTCAGTCCACAGTGCCGCGCGCTGCTGCCGGGGCACCTCGAACACGGCGCGGGCCAGGTCGTTGGCCAGGGGACCATAGACCGGCTCGTCAAAGTCAATCACCACCACCCGCTCACCCGTCCAGATGGCATTGCCGGGCCGCAGATCGCCATGGGTGAGGCCCAGGCCAGGCCGGGTCAGTGGCAGTTCGTCCGGCCAGCCGTGCGCGGGACCCCCCACGGCATCCACCCAGGAGCTCAGGGCTTCAAACGTTCGCTTGATCACCGGCTCCTTGCGCGCCTGTTCCTGCGCCTGGTGCCAGAATTGCCGCCAGCTCGGGAACACACCGGGCAGCGCAGGATCCAGCATGTGCGGCATGTCCGGCGCAGGCACGAAGTCATGGGACGCCTGGTGCAGCGCACCAATGGCGTGCCCAAAGGCCCGATAGAGGGCTGGTGTGGGTGGCAGGTCACTCAGGCGTGGCCCCGCCACCCCCCGAACCGCCGTGGCGAGAAACAGATCATTCTTCTGCGGCACGGTCTCGATCCACTGGTCGTCCAGCGACGCGAGCGGTTCATTGACTGGTGCGCCCTGGGCGTGCAGGTGGCGCAGCCAGGTCAGGGGCGGCGTCAGGTATTCGGTGTCGCGCAGATTGCCATGTGTGAAGCGCAGATAGAGCGGGCCTGAGTGGTCCTCAGCGCGGTAAACGTGGTTAAACCCGGCGTTGACCAGGGTGGGCTGGCGCGCTCCCCAGCGGGCCGCCGCCACATCCACGGTCTCTGGGCGGAGGCGGCCCAGCGTCTCGGCCCAGCTCACGGCTGTCGCCCATGACTGGCCAAAGCTTCTGGCAATCTCAGGGACTGGGCAGGGAGACAGGCGAGGGTAAAGCTGGAATCGCGAGCAGTCACGCGCGGCAGGCTAGCAAGACCCCTTGAGGGGAGAAATGAGCTCCCCTTACCGTTGGGCGTTTGCGGTCAATGAGGTGACCAAAAAGAGATCGCGCTGGGCTGCCAGCAGGTTCCTGGGATCGGCTCATCCAAAAGAGGCACCTCCACGACGCGTGGAGGTGCCTCAACGTTGTGTTGTGCTCAAGCGCCGCCGGGTGGTGGAGCGCACCTTCACATGGTTGGAAAAGTCCAGGAGGATGACGAAGCCTTGGTGGAAATATCGGAGCATCTCGTGTCCGACGTCATGCCTGGGTTGCTGGTGCGCCGGTGGGCACCCTACCCACTCTGACAGGTTTCAGACGCACTTCCAGGGCGCCCCCCATTCTGGTTCTCACAGAACGTTTACAGCTCCCAGTCTTATTTCAATGAAGCCATAAATGCGGCGATGTTGAGTTGACCGTAGCCCAACGTTGATGTTCCGGGTTGAAGTGATGGAGCGTTGACGGCGTCCACATTGGTGGCATGGGCGGTCAGCCGGCTAGCAAGATTGATACTCGTGTTTCCATGTTCGCCAAGGGCAAGTGCCAGTGCGCCGCTGACCATGGGGGCCGCGAAGGACGTTCCACGCCATGTTGCGAAGTGGTTGCCCGGATAGGCGGTGACCACAGCTTCCGCAGGAGCGAGGACTTCGAGGTCTGGGCCGTAACTGGAAAAGCTGGACCGTACGCCGTCCGTATTTGAGCTCCCCACCGACAGGGCATACGCCGCAGCGTTGCCGCTGCGGGCGGTCCGGGCAGGGTAGAGGACGGGGCTGTTGCCCGTGTTCCCGGCAGAGAGGACAACGTAGACGCCAGCGGCGGCAGCTTCAGCCAGAGCGGCTTCAAGGTCGGCGTCTGGTGCACTGGCCACCGATGCGTTGATGATCTGGGCACCGTGCTGTACGGCAAACCGGACGGCGGCAGCGATTTCCTGGGTGTCGCCTGTGCCGTCAGGCTGGAGTGCCCGGAGCGGCATGATCACCGCGTTGGGAGCGACCTGCAAGATAATTTCCGCGACGCCAGTGCCGTGCCCGAACGCGACATCGCCGGGACGGCCCCCTTCCTGTGGAAGTCCGTCCATCTCCAGAAAGTCCTGACTGGAGGAGCTGAGGTGCCCGTTAAAAGCAACGTGCTGCAGGTCGATGCCTGAGTCAATGACGGCGACTGTCACACCCTGCCCGAGCTGGGGTGCACCCTGCTGGCCCTGGGAGAGACCAATCGATTGCCAGAGAGGGGTGTTGGCCGTGAAGGTATTGTTCGGGCCGCTGGAGAGGGTCGACGAATCGAGGGCAGCATTCCAGTCACTCGGTGAAGCCGTCACGAAGGCACCAGCGGTGACGAAAGCTCCGGCGGTTACGAAGGCACCAGCGGTGACGAACGCGCCGGCCGTCACGAAGGCACCAGCGAGGGCGTGAAGGTTTGAGGAGCCAATGCTTTGCTCTGTCTGTGCGCCGAATTCCGGGATGACAGCGATGCCGCTGGAACGGTCGGTACCGGGAGTTGTGCCGCAGGCCACGAGTGAAGCGCTGAGGAGTAGCCAGCGAAGTGCTGGCTTTAAGGTTGTCCGCATGTGGTTACCTTTGTGCTGAGATCAGGCGCTTGGCGCACCTGGAGAGATCGCGTGGCCCATAACTTGTACCCTGATTTGCTCTTCACGAAAGAGCGCCTGGATCTTGTGGCTGTGAGACTGAGACCAACAGGGAATACACCAACTGCATCTGTACCTCCATGTGAGAGCCGTCCAAGTCCACCATCGATGGTCGGCCTCAGATGAAGGATAGCTCAAATATTTCATGGTCCACTAAGATTTGCCACATTAAAGACCGGTGCCCGCAGCTGAGGTTCCAGTTCAGCCTGTTGATCGGCCTGGGCTGCCCGCCGTTCGTGTCGGTGTCTTGCTCCATCAGCGCGTGACCGCCAGGCAGCCGCCATTTCTCCTGACTGCCAGCGGACGGCGCCCACGCAGGCCGCCACCTGGGGCTGCTGCAGAGGAAGAGCCCAGAGCGGCCTGGATCCCCTCAGCGTGAAGCGTCACCCCTCGCAGCACGCTGACCTGCGGGGGCTGTCCATGCCGGGCGCTGTCATGAAAGTGTCCCACCCGGTGCGCTGAACTGGGCGGGATGAACCCCTTAGGGATCCTGAACGAGTTACTGGTCAATCTGGCCATGCTGATTGCCGGCGTCACGTTCATCACCCTGACCTCCCAGGGCCAGGACACCCGGGAGTCCGCCGTCCGCTTGCTGCTGCGGTATAGCAGCAGCGTTCTCCTCGGCCTTTTTCTGATGACTCATAGCGTTGGGCTCGCACCGGGTTTGCTGTTTGATTTCCGAGGCGTCGTGATCGCTCTGGCGGCGCGCCGCTACGGGCTGGTCGCGGGACTGCTCGTCGCTCTGCCTTTGACGCTCTACCGCCTTTCGCTGGGCGGTGCTGGTGCCTGGCCTGGGGTGGCAAACCTGCTGCTGGTGGCCGTGCTGGCTGGCGCGGGCACCGGTCTGGCCCGCCGGATCCCCCGCTATCAGGAAGACACCGTCGCCCACCGGGTCTGGACCGCCCTGGTCCTGTTTGGGATCGCCCATCTGCCGATCTTTCTGGCCTTCTTCCTGGCTGGAAAACCGGTGGTGCAGGCCCTTCCGATCTACCTGACGCTCACGGTCCTTAGTGCGCTGGGCCTGGTGGCAGCGCACCTGGTCAAGCAAAGCCGCCTGCAGTCGTTGTCCCAGACCGAGCAGCTCAAGCAGCTGGTGTTTGTCGATCCCCTGACCGGCGCTCTGAACCGTCGCCGCTTCGACGAGGATTTCCGCCGGACCGAGCAGCCCGCCTTCGTCCTGCTGCTGGACCTTGACCAGTTCAAGCAGATCAACGACACGTTCGGACATGAGCGGGGGGACAGCGTGCTGCGAGCCCTGGTGCGGACCCTGCAGGAGACGGTGCGGTCCACCGATGGGGTCTACCGCCTGGGCGGCGAAGAGTTTGCGGTGCTGCTTTCGCCCTGTGATGAGATGGCGGTCATGCGGGTCGCCCAAGGCCTGCGTCGCCGCGTCCAGGACCTGGTGGCGGCGCGGGCCGGACTTGGCGGAGAACAACAGGTCACGGTCTCTGGTGGACTGGTGCGCCTGGATGGCGAGAAGCGAGACGTGTTGCGCTCGGCGGACAAGTTGCTGTATCAAGCCAAGAGCGCGGGCCGCAACTGCATCATGACCAACCTCCCCCTCGGGCCCATGGCGGATGGGAGTGAGTGCCGTCCGCTGTGTTCGACAGGCATGTTGCCTGCTTTGGGTTGAGATGGGCAGGCTCAGCCCAAGCACCGCTGGAGGCGACAGACCTCAGCGGTGCTTGGCGGTCACAAGAAGCACCCTCCCCACCGACAGGCCGCGTGCTGTCGCCTGTCCCTCCCGGATCTCGGCCACCTCGCCCGCCATAGGGAACGGTCCACCTGGGCCGTCAGAGAGCAGGCCTCGAACACGGTGACCATGAGGGGATGGGCGGGCTGCACCTTGGTGCGGGTGGTCACGCGGCGATGAAGTCAGTGCCTCGAAGCGTGTGACCTCTTCCTGCGCGGTCTGCATGTCGGCAATGGCGGGGCTCTGCCGCGGAGGTGATGCATCCTGCCCTCCAAGACCATCGCGCCGCGCTGCATGAGCAACTTGCAGGGACTGGGCCGCTCGGGTCTGCTTGGCCCCCTTGACCTGAGAGGGGAGTGCTCGGCACGGGACCAGCTCCCACAAGTCGTGAACTCAAGGGCCCCGTGTTCGACGACACACCTGAGCGATTTGCGTGGCTATGGTCTCGCCTTGGTGGATCCGTTCTTGACAGACAGGGTGGCGTTGAACAGACGTTATAGGACGAAGAGGTTAACCCCCATCCCCCATTCTCCCCTCAACCACGCCTCCGCCAGCCCACAAGCACAGGACTGAAGACGTTCCCGATCGGAAGAACAAGCCAGGGAGAGCCGCAGCGATTGCTCCCACGATGGAGGCGTGGTTGTGCGAAGTCCTGTATCTGGACTTCGCGGTCATCAATTCCCAACCCCTCCCGGTCTGTCCCTTCAAGCGTGCTCCTCGGTGTAAGTTCAGGGAGACTCCGCACGGCTACGGTGCGCACTGTCCAGCAGCGGTCTGAACTGACCCTGGGCCACCGCCTCTTTGAAGCGTCCCGGCCAACGCACTCTACCCAGTGCCAAACAGCAGCAGATTCCCTAAGGTGCTGCCACGCACAACTCACTTCCCACCTGCGCGATCTTCACGACGACCGGCACACGAGGCGCACCCGTGAAGAAGCCCTTGAACGGGCCGCGCTGGAAATTCACGGTGAGCACCGGGCCCTCGCCCCCCTTTTGCTGATTCATCCAGGTCAATTCTCCTGTCAACAGGAGCAGCTGGTCTTTAATCTTCAGTCCCGACCCACCGAACTTCACGGTCAACTCTTTGAGCACGTCTTCCTGAGCGTCGTAAGCCACGGTCATCAACCGCGCCGTGGGAGCCACAACCAACGAGCCGTGCTCACCCTGTATCGGGGCAATCAGCAAGCACGCAGCAGAACGCTTGGGCAGCGGCCCCACCTCTTCGCCACCCAGACCCCGCAGCAGTGTGTCCACCACTAGGTCACGGACCTGCATGTTGACCCAACCAGCTGCAGCTGGTGTCGCACTTTGGACGGCGTAACAGTTTGATCCTCTAAGAACTACGACACACACAATACCTGTGGACTTGAGTATGCGGAAAAGTTTCATACAATGATTCTACCCGGCCCGGGATGGGATCGGGATGAACGCCCAGGGTTCACAGGAGCCCCTTCCAAGGAGAGCCATGACCACAGCACTTGCAGAGGCCGAAAGCACCACTGTTCCAGCCACCGAGTTCACCTATCTGGCGGACTTCATCAAGGAGGTTCCAGAAGAACGCCGCCTGACCTTCATCAGTGCCCTCAAAGCGGCCATCCGGGATGGGGTGTTCGACGGGAGCCCACTGCGCGACCAGTTCACCCTGACGTACCAGGGGCGCGGCAAGACGGGCCTGGAGAAGCGCAAGTGCGATCAGCGGGATTTTGCTGTCGAAGCAACCGAAGCCTTCAAGCAATGGTTCGGGCTTCAGCTCACCACGACTCCCAGCCGAAGCCCTTTCCCCAGCCGCGACCAACTCAGCGCCGGCACGGTCAGCCTGCACGACCTGGCCACGAAGTTCCGCAATCGCTCAGGCGGCACAGGCAAGCGCAAGGCAAGGAAGTAACGCCCATGCGCCCAGCCACCCCCAACACTTTGGCCCTAGCCCATGCTTACGGCAGCCATTGTCCCAGCACGGGCAAGGCAGCCATTCACACCCCACTTGGCCTACGCTCCAGCAACAGCATCCCTAACTCATCTGACACTGACCCGAATCGACTGTATCTGAACCCCTCCCTATCCACCCCTCCTCCGGCAACGGGCGCTGACGGTGGCTCTCACTCCAGAGTGGGGGAGGCGTTAGGGCAGGATAAGAGTACGATGACACGCTCTATTTTTTCGCGTCTGGGTGCGGGTTTAGCTGTAAGACAGTCGAAAAACTGTCTTACACCTTGTCGGCCGGTGCTTAAGCGTCAGCATAAGCAAAGGGTACGGGCTTCCGTTTTCGACTTGGCAGGGGTGCTTGCACCTTTGCACGCTTGCACTCTCAAAGGGGTGAGGTGAGTGTCTTCCCGGCAGCCGGTGACGGTACGACTGGAAGGGGCACTTGTGACACAGCTGGACAAGATCGCCAAGGCAAACGACATCTCTAGGACTGCTGTGATCGAAGAGATGCTGCTCCACCAGCTGGAGCAGCAGGACGAAGAGCTGGCCAGCACGTTCCTGTTGCCGAGGGTTGAGAAGGTGTTGGTGGATCTATTTGACCGCCATCTGTGGAGCCTGCGCACCGTGCTGATCCAGGGTACCGTCGAAGCGTCTGTTGCCGCCCATCTCGGGTTGGTGAAGTTCGCGGCGGACAACGGATACACGAAGGGGCAGTTGAGTGAACTGAGGAATCAGGCCTATAGGCGGGCCACCACGCGCCTGAAGAAGAAAGGTGTTCAGGACGATGAGGTGAGCGACCTTGAGTAACCACGAGAACGCGCCCCGTGGCCTGGGGGGTGGCAAAGTAGCGCGGGCCAATGCCCAGGCGGCCATGCGCGTGCAGAAGGTGCAGCTGCGCGCTGGACGGCGGAGCACTGGTCCCAAGGCGCGAGTTGTGGTGAAAGCCAACTACATCCGTGTGGGCAAAGCCGGAGGAACTGCCGGACGGGGCGCGGTGTTCGCTGCGGCGAACTACATGATGTTCCGCCCGGGAGAAGATGGCGAGGTGCGCCGTGGGTTTGATGGTGACCGGCACTTGGAGCCGCACGAAGTGCAGCAGCGGATCGGCGAGCAGAGCCAGGAGCACAAGTACGCCTACCGCATGGTGATGAGCCCAGACCGGAACTTCGGGGAACGCAGTACCGAGGCGTGGGCGGCCGCCACGCTGGAGAAGCTGGGCTATCAGGATTTCGTGGTGGTGGCCCATGCCGGGGAGAAAGGGCACACCAATCACCCACACGCGCATGTCCTGGTGTTCACGGATGCCGTGCTTGAACGCGCTGACTTTCAGCAGCTCCGCGAGTACGGCGACACTCAGGCCAAAGAGATTCAGATGCGCCTGAATCATGACCGCCATCTCGGGCAGCACGAATGGAAGGCACAGAAGGAGGACGAGTTTGCCCAATGGAAGTCGTCCCGTGACCTCAAGACCAGCATCAATTCGGATGGGGTTGAAAATTTCTCGGACCATGGGAAAAAAGACCGGCAAGCCAGGCAGGACAAGGAAGCTGGAAAGTCCTTTGGTATGGAGCTGTGAGGTGGTGACATGCACGTCGATTTCAGACCACGACTGCTCATGATGATTGGCACCATGCTGATCCTGATGACGTTCATTTTCGGGTACATGAACATTCTTGATCGGTGGATTGACCTGTGGGGTCAGGTCAAGCAAGCGGCTCAGGCGAAGACAGGTCGGGAACTGGATCTGATTGATTACCTGACCGACTGCCTGCCCAATTCAAAGTGCAAGGCGGCTTACGCCAATGCCGTTGGCCTGAACAAATGGGCGTTGATGGCCCTGCACACGAACTTCCTGATGGGGCTTCTGTTTGCTGGAAGCGCTCAGTTCTGGAAACCGGAGCGGTGGTACCGCCGTCAGGCGCGGGTGGCGTCCGCCCGAATGATCGACTGGTTTGAACGAAGCAACGCCAGGCCGAAAGGCACGCTGGAGCCCAAACGGGTGGGAACGTGACCACATACCTTCAAGGGGGAAGTGAATGATTGTCAGTCTGCCGATGTTCCTGCTGAGGGTCCTCATGTACTACGCGGCGGGCCTGGTGGCCGTGTTCGGGCTCATCACTGGGAATGTACTGTGGTCTGTGGTGGCCGCGGGATTGGGTCTGTTTGGCACCTGGTTTTTTGCCGGGAAAGACGCGCGTTTCCGGGCCATGTACAACGCCCACTGGGCGACACCGCAGGAGATCAAAGACGCCACAGTGGATTTCCGCAAGCTGAGTGGGTCAGAGGTCATGCTGGGCTTTGCCTACAACAAGCCGCTGGCCCTGCGGCAAGGGTTGGCTGGCCGCAAAGAGGTGGGGCACGTGCTGGTGGTGGGGCCGAGCCGCACAGGGAAGGGCCTGCACGCCAGCGCCAACTTGCTCAACTGGCGGGGCAGTGTTGTGACCATCGACATCAAAGGGGAGTTCTACAACGCCACAGCCGGTTTCCGGGCGCAGGAGTTTGGGCAGGAAGTATACGTTCTCAACCCGTCCACCGGGGCCAAGAGCAATCAGTTTGATCCTTTCGCCGAGCGTGACACGCCTGAGCAGTTGCAGGCGACTGCTGAAGCAATCCTGAATCCTGATGCTGATGGCAGCAACAGCGCCTTTGCCCGGCGCGCGAGCTTCGCGCTGGTGGCGATGATGATGGTGGCGAAGGAGAAGAACGACGCGGTCCTGCCTTTTGTGCGGGAATGCCTGCGGATGGGGGCGGAGAAGTCGCTCTGCATGTTGGAGGAGATGACGACGAATCCCTACGTGCATGAAAACCTAGTGTTCTTCCTGAGCTGCTTGCCGAGTGAGTACACCTGGGATGGATTCAGCAACGACAAGTTTGCGAACAACAGTTGGGTAAACCTCATCTCGAAGATGAAGTACCTGCTCTCCCAGGGCATCATTGAGATGACCAGTGGCAGTGACTTCAAAGCCACGGACCTGTTGCGTAAGCCAACCTCGCTGTACATGGTGTTCCGCGAGAGTGATCTGAAGTACACGGTGCACAGCTTCAGTGCGGTGATTCTGGCAATCATTGAAGCGATCATCAAAGAGTACGACGCCCACCCTAACGATGAGTTTGAGCCCATCATGTTTATCCTCGACGAGGCAGGCCGGATCACGGTGCCGATGCTGGACGAGCTGATCTCTACGGTGGCCGGACGCGGCATGATCGCCCTTGTGTATGTGCAGGCCCTCGCGCAGCTGACCAAGCGCTACACCGAGGAAGGTGCAGATACCATCAAGGCCAACACCCACACGAAGATCTACTTCACGCCGAAGGACGAGGAGACTGCGAAGTACCTCAGCAGCAACGGTGGAAAGTACATGATCGAGGACCAGCGGACCAGCAAAGGGGATGAGAGTGGCAGCGATACGGTGGGCTTCACACCCCGCGAGCTGATCACCGCAGATGAAGCCCTGAAGATGGAAGTGGGCCGGTGCATCATCGCCAGCAACGAGTTTGAGTACATCGCTGGGTACCGCATGGAGCCGTTTGTCATGCCGAACTTCAACAAGGCGCGGCGCATCCCACCGCCTCCAGTGAAGGACAAGGCAGCGGCGCAGCGCATGGCGGCTCCAGTGAAACCGAAAGCCGAAGCGCCTGCACCAGTTGGTCCCGCAAACTTTGACGCGGTGGCTCAGTTGGGGGCGACGTTGGGGCTGACGCTGGATGATGCGCCGGACCTTCTAGCAGATGACGATAGCGCCGACTTTGCCTGTCCGCGTCCCGTGCCTCCGGGGGCCGCTCAACCAACGGGGGTCAATCAGCAGTTCCTTGAACCAGAGGACTAAGGCCGGCAGCCTGCTCGCTTGTTGTGGACCGCGCGGAAGTCTAAACACCCGTTCCTCACGTAACCCGCCCAGGCATGAAGTTAAATTATGAGCATGAACTTTTCCCAGCATGCTCGCATCTTTTCCGCCCTCTTGATCCTGGCTGTCAGCGTCACGTCTGTGCAGGCTCAGACCGTAAAGGTTCCCTACTACCAGACGATTTCGATTGACGCCGTGCTCAAGACGAAACCCGCAGTGATCTACGTATCGCCCAAGTACCAGGTGACCATCAAGATCAACGGCCGGGAAATCACGGGGGTCAGCCTGGAGCTGAGCAAGCAGAAGCTGTTCAGTGTCACCCTTGCCGAGAACCGCCGGATGATCTTCCTAGACGCGATGAGCGCCAAGGGCGGGGCCGACCTGAACTTGATCCTGGACGACGAGGAGGTGTTGCCCGTTCACCTGATCGTGAAAGACCAGCCGTCCGGGACCCGCATCTACACCTTCGAGGGAGGACAGCCCAGTGGTGGGGAAGAGGAAGTTGAAGCTGCGCCTGCCAGCTCTGCTGCTCCAGCAGCGCCCGCACGTGTGACGCCGCCCGTGAGAGCGCCCACGCCGCCTGCGGGCACGGGTGCAGCCCCTGACACCCGGACTCCCCAGGCAGCTTTCACGAGTACCACCAGCACCCTGACCGCCCTGCCTGCCCAGCCGCTTAGAGACGCCCGCGCCTCGGCCCGGATGGACGTGAAGGTGGCCCGGATGGGCGCGGACGCCACCCTGACGCTGCGTCTGACTTCCCCGGCGGGTCAGGCCTTGAGGGCTGACCTCAACAGCCTGCGCCTGTATGACGGTACGAAGGCGGTGAGCTATGTGATTCAGAAGACACCGCGCGGCCGACTGCTGCCGGTCGAGGTAACAGTGAAGGTCACCAATGCGCCCAAAGCGCTGCTGGTGTCCTGGCCCGTCACGGGGATCTACCCTGCCGGGCAGTACACCCTGAACACACCGGTCCAGGTGAACTGATGCGTCCGCTGCTGGCTGCTGGTGTTACGGCCCTGCTGCTGAGTGGCGGCGCGCAGGCCGCGTCGGGTGACAGCATCTGCCCGAACCTGCCCAACCTCCCCTTCCTGCCGTCGATCCCCTGCCTGGAACTGCCTCCCCTGCCCGGGCTGGGCGGGGTGGTCTCCCCGTCCATGCCGTCAGGCGCAATTCCCAGCACGGGGCAACTGCCACAGCCGCCGACCGTGAACGAGGGGGCGGCAAGGAACGCAGCGAAGTCCGGGGGGGAGACCGCCCCGGACTACTCGGCGCTCACGCGGTACCTGTTTCACTTCCCGGATATTCGCCTGGAAATCCTGCCCAAAGGCAAGGTGCCCTATCTGGCCGTGAACGACACTAAGAAGACGGGTGCGAATGAATGGCTGGTGCCCTACAGCCAGGAATCCGGCAGTCTCACGGCGGCCACGGGGATCCGTCAGGCCTGGCAGCGGTTCGAGGACCGCTACTACTGGCGGGCCAATGTTGAGCTGAACAATCCTGCGCTCTACATCACCAACTGCCTGCTTGACCTGAGCATTGGGCTGCAGACCAACGCAGTCAGGACCATAGTGACGGTCTCGCCCAGTGATGTTGCCAATCACAAGGACATCAATGGAAACTACCCGTTTAATTCACCAGACACCATTCAGATGGACTCTTACTTTCCTTGGCCACAGGTCAAAAAGAATGATTATTGTGCAGGGCTCAATTCCAATATCCTGCCCGAAATCCCATTGATGTATCTTCCAGGGATTTGCTTCTTGTTCTTTGGTGCACCAACAGGAGTGTGCATTGAAGGTGACCGGAGCAATATCACCAACCCTCTCGCACCTGCCCCTCTGTATTTCAATATGGCAGAAGCGCGAAAGCGCGTGGCCAACGCTGTCAAGAAGGCGCACACCGACTATCTGAAGGAATATCAGGACGATGTGGTGAAAGCCCTCTTCAACCAGAAGAACAAGTATTTCTTCCCCTTACCCTGGCACTCGCTGGTGCCTGGCGATGGAGCGGTTGTTGCGCCAGTGATGAATCAGAGCGTCACCCCCAAGCCAGTGACGGATCTGGGCACCTTGATCCGGCAGAAGTATCAGGGGCAGAACGAAACGAGGCTCTACGCGCTGAACAGCACCCCCTACTTGTTTCAGAGCGTCTACCGCAGCCCGACCCTGAGCCTTCACACACTTCCCAACAGGAAAGACGTCTTGGCGTCCCCGCCCGGCGTGTGGCTGTTTGAGGAGTACAAGCGGACCCTGCCCGTCACGAATCTGCCTTTCCAGGAACGAATTGGCTACGCGACCTTCTTCATGGCCTACAACGAAATGAAGGCCGCGCTGCTGCCCGAGAGCGTCACTGGGAAGGCGCTGCGGCCACTGCTCTATCAGGCCACAGGCATCCTTCAGGACGTCTTCTACGCTACCCCAGTTCCCCAGCCCATGCGAATCCCGGAGTACATGGCGGGGCTGCCCTATGCAGGCGTGCAGACCCGCTACGACTGGAAGTCTGTGCCTGAGGGGTACGGCATTCCGCGTGTGACTGGGGAGCCTGTCATCAAGTACGAGCAGGTGATCCGATGAACCCCCGTGCCGCTCTGGCGCTGGCCACCCTGTTTCTCGGGACGATGCAGGCCCAGTCCACTGGGCAGATCAGCAAGACCGTCATCTCTGATCCTGCTCAGGTCTTGCGTCTGATGCGCGGTGAGGTGACCATGCTGGGCAGTTCATTTCCCAATCCCACCTTCCAGAAAGGCGTGCTGACCAACCTGCGGTCACGCGCTGTTACGAAGCTCACGCTGCTGACCACGCAGGAGGGGCTGAAGAATATGGCCCCCCTGCGCGCCGCTGGAGCCGTGGTGTACTCCCTGCCCGCGGCTGGCGTGAACATGACCGGAAACATGACGCTGGTGGGCAGCGACACTGTCATCGTGCAGCAGGGCGCAAGGACCTGGACGATCTATCGCGGCGCGCAGATGGCCGCCCAAGTGCGGGGCAGCCTCAAGACGTACTTCACCTACGCCAAGAAGTTCTGATGTGGTGTTCTTGGCCGCCTTCGGGTCCTACGCGCTGCTCGCGCCCGTCTCGCCCCGCCTGGGCTGGCTGCTGGCCATCCAGGTGAACTTTGTCTTTCTGTTAAGTGCGTTTTGAAAGGGTAGGGTTGAGCCATCACGCGGCTGCCAGTCGACGGACCATCAGCCGGATCATGACCTGGAAGACGAGGTTTTCGGAGGTTTCTGGCAAGGCTTCGAAATCCCGACTCATCCGTCTTGACTTGCCCAGCCAGGCAAAGGTCCGCTCCACCACCCAACGTCGCTTCAGGACGACAAAGCCTTCCGGGATCTCGCTGGGTGGCGGAGGTCGATCCTTGCGTGCCCAGGTCCGCTCGTTGCCTGCCCAGGGATGTTTGACGACCTCCAGGGTCCAGCCCATGATCTGTTTGACGGCTGGGACTAATTTGCCTGTGTATCCAGCATCTGCCCAGACGTGCCGCATGCGAGGAAACACGTTGCGGACCTTCTCGAACAGACGGACCGCGCCCGCGCGGTCTTGAAGATCCGCTTCGTGCACCACCACACCCATCACCAGCCCCAGCGTGTCGACCAGCAGATGCCGCTTGCGCCCGTTGATCTTTTTGCCTCCGTCATACCCTCGAGGACCACCGGCCTCGGTGGTCCGTACCGATTGACTGTCAATAATCGCGGCACTGGGCGTCGGATCGCGACCGACTTGGGCCCGAACCTGCTCGCGCAGGAGGGTATGCAATCGCTCCCAGAAGCCGCTGATGCGCCAGTTACGGTGATACCCGTACACGGTCTGCCAAGGTGGTAGGTCGTGCGGCATCAACCGCCAGGCGTTGCCACCACGCAGAATGTAGAAAATACCGTCCAGGATGTCCCTTATTGATCACGGCGTAAGTGTGGGCTGGTAAGCTGAAGGTGTGGTCGAATGGCATCCTTCCAAATACTCCCGTGCTCAGCTGGAAGAACGTCGGC
>NZ_JACHFL010000033.1 GCF_014201875.1 Deinococcus humi
TCGCTCCGCACTGCTTGTTCTTCCCTCGCAAGAGGCTTTTCATCATCTGCCCTAGCGCCCCCAACTTTTGTTGGGGGCGCTTCTTTGGGTTGTTGGACGTCCGATACCGACGAGCGGGTAAACTCTGGACATGACCTCTGATCCTCAGACTGTTTTCGCCCAGGCGCAGCAGGACGTGCAAGCCCTTCCCAGGAAGCCTGGGAACGACGTGATGCTCAAGCTTTACGCGCTTTACAAACAGGGCAGCGCGGGTGATGCTGGATCCAATCGCCCGGGTGGCTTCGATTTCGTAGGCGCGGCCAAGTATGACGCGTGGAATGCCCTGCGTGGCAAGTCGCCAGAAGAGGCTCAGCGTGAGTACGTGGAACTGGTCAAGTCTCTTCAGGCCGGGAGCTGAAGTAAGCTGGGCGCGTGACGGATACTCCCGTTTCCGAACTCAGTCCCAGCGGGGCCGGCCCTCTCCCTGTGCTGACTCCTGCCAAAGCGCGGATGCGGCAACTGGCCGCCGATTACGCTCGCGGGTTGCCGGGACTGGACACCCACAGTCTGATGGCCGGACTGGACGGCGTGACCCTGACGTTCATGGCGATGGGGGACCGTGACGGCGCGTTCGATCCCGAACACCGGGTCATTTTGATTAACAGTCGGGTGCGTCCTGAGCGGCAGCGCTTCACGCTGGCCCATGAGATCGGTCATGCACTGCTGCTGGGTGATGATGATCTGCTAAGTGATCTGCACGATAACTTCGAGGGTGACCGGCTGGAAGAGGTGATTGAGACGTTGTGCAACGTCGCGGCGGCGGCCATCCTGATGCCCGAGGAGTTGACAGCTGAGCTGCTGGCCCGCTTCGGCCCCAGCGGACGCGCCCTGGCCGAGTTGAGCCGCCGCGCGGATGTGAGTGCCACCAGCGCCCTGTACACCCTGGCCGAGCGCACGGAGGCCCCAGTGATCTACGCCGTGTGTGCCGTGGCCCGCGTCGACCCCGAGGCCGGGGACCGTGACGATGAACACCCCACCGGCAAGGCCCTGACCGTCCGTGCCAGCAGCGGTGCGCCGGGAGTCAAATACAGCCTGCGTCCCGGCACACCCATTCCGGATGATCATCCGGTGGCGGTGGCGCTGGACACTCGTATTCCTATTGGCCAGGACAGCTACATTCCCTTCCGGTCCGGGCGCAAGATGCCCGCCTATGTGGACGTCTTTCCGGAACGAAACCGCGCGATGGTCAGTTTCGCCCTGGCCGTCAAGTCCGCGAAGGAAGATGTCTGAACTCTGCACATGGTTTGACCTTCGGTTTCCAGGTGCCGAGTGCTGAGCGCTACGGGGACGGCTGGCGGGTGTCCTGGACCGGAACGGCAGTGATGGGCATCCTGAACGTCACGCCGGATAGTTTCAGCGATGGAGGGCAGCATCTCGGCGTGCAGGCCGCCCTGGCCTCGGCCCGTGCAATGCGGGACGCTGGCGTGCTGATGGTAGATATTGGCGGCGAGAGCACCCGTCCCGGCGCGGACCCTGTGCCTGCCGATGTCGAGCTGGACCGGGTCCTCCCCGTCATCCGGGGGCTGGCGGGTGAGAATGTGTTGCTGAGCGTGGATACGCTCAAGCCCGAGGTGGCGCAGGCGGCGCTGCGGGCGGGGGCGCACGTGGTCAATGACGTGGGAGGTCTGCGCGATCCAGAGATGCAGCAGGTCTGCGCTGAGGCGGGAGCGCCTGCCTGCCTGATGCACATGCAGGGCGAGCCGCGGACCATGCAGGCCAACCCCCAGTACGACGACGTGGTGGCCGAGGTCTTCACCTTCCTGCGCGAACAGGCGGCGGTGGCGCGGTCAGCGGGCGTACCGGACGTGTTGCTCGATCCTGGGATCGGCTTCGGTAAGGCGCGGGCGCACAATCTGGCTTTGCTGCGGGCGCTCTCCCAGCTGACGGCTGGGCCGGACGGGGTGCTGGTGGGGGTCAGTCGCAAACGCCTGATCGACTATCTGGCGGATGTGCCGCGGGCGGCAGACCGCGATCCCGGCACGTTGGCGCTGCACTTACACGCGGCCCGCTGCGGCGCGGCGCTGGTGCGGGCGCACGCGGCGGCGGCGCATGTACAGGCGCTGCGGGTCCAGACGGCGCTAGACTCGCCCGAATGAGGCTGGCAGCGTTGAAGGAAAGTGGAGCATGAGCCGGGTGGTGCTTGAAGGGCTGGAATTTCATGCCCGGCACGGCGTTTACGATACCGAAGGCGTCTTGGGTGCGCGTTTCGTGGTGGACGCCGAGTTGCACTATGACTTTGCGGGTCTGCCCGACGAGTTGAGCGCCGCCGTCAATTACGCCGCCGTCTATAGCGCCATTCAGGAGGAGGTCACGGGCCAGCGCCACCAGCTGATTGAGGTGCTAACAGACCGTATTGCCCGCCGCATCCTGCAAGATCACCCCCGCCTGCTGCGCGTCACGGTGCGCGTCCACAAACCTTTTGCTCCGTTGCCCGGCGTCTTCCGCGACGTGTATGCCGAGCTGACGCTGGAGCAGCCTGCGCCTTGAGCGCTTTGCACGGTGCGGAGGACGCCTACATCGCCCTGGGCGCAAACCTGGGCCAGCCCCTGGAAACCCTGCGTTGGGCGGCGAGCCAGGTTGCGCGCTTGGGTGAATTACATGGTGTGTCGCAGCTTTACCGCACCACTCCTGTCGGTGGCCCCCCCAGACAGCCGGACTATCTGAACGCAGCGCTGTGGTTGCGAACGGACCTCCCACCGCTGGAGCTGCTGAGCGCCCTGCACGACATCGAGGCCCGCGCAGGCCGGGAGCGCCGGGAGCGCTGGGAGGCGCGGGTGCTGGACCTCGATCTGATCGTGTACGGCAACCGGGTGGAGGTTGGACCGTCACTCACACTGCCGCATCCGCGAGCCTGGGAGCGGGCCTTCGTTCTCGCGCCGCTGGCGGACCTGCAGTCGGTGATGGCCCACCCCCTAACGGGTGAAACGGTAGGGGAGGCGCTGGCGCGCGCAGACCAGTCGGGCTTGTGGGCCGAGCGTGCGGACTGGCTGCCAAGTTCATGAATCCTACTGTCTCGAATCTGGCCGACGCCCACCGTCTGCTGCTCCTACGGGCGCTATGCTACGGAGCGATATGAGCGAACTGACCTCCAACAAACGCCATGGCGGCGCAGGCCGCGCGCTGCTGTGGGTGGCCATCGTGCTGACCGTGGCCCTGCTGGGTTTCGTGACCGCCGTGGCCGTGCGCAGCAACCCGATCTACAGTGACCGTGACGCCAACGGCGTGAGCAAGTACCGGTTCATCGAGCAGTGCCGCGAACTGCTGGAAGACAGCGACAAGCTGACCGTGGGCGCACAGGGCCAGTCCATTCCGCTGAAAACGCTGGTGGAACAGAGCGCTCCCCTGGGCAAGGACGACGAGCTGCGCGCTGAGCTGGAAGCCGAGCCCGCCCAGATCATCCGGGCCACCGAGAACCTCGAGGGGGGCGGCTGGAGTCTGACCGCGCCCGCCACCATCGCCATCCACAACGGCAGCAGGACCCGCGCTCTGGGACAGCTGCCCATGCAGTGCACGCACGCCAAGGGCCAGCAAACGCAGGCACAGTTGCAACTGCCGGGGCAGTAAAACCCAGGATCTCAGCCCCTCTCCCCGCCGGAGAGGGCTTTTTTTATGTCCGACGTCCTCGAGACCGGAAGAGCCGATGCCCTGAGGCCATGCCGCTCACATCACCACGTCCAAACCGCTCAGGCATTCTTCAGCGATGGCGCGGGCCAGGGGATCGCGGGTGCTGCGGGCGTAACTGACCCCCAGGTGCAGGTGGTTCTGGCCGCCGGGGCTGCCCACCAGGGCCAGGGTCTGGTAGAAGGCCAGATGGGTGTGCGCCAGCAGCACGTCGCGGGTGCGCTTGGGCGGCAGGGTCCGCAGCAGGCTCAGGGCCTCCTGGTACGCCTCCAGCGCTTGCGACTGATCGCCTGCCACGGCCCACTCGCGCCCTAGTTGCAGAGACCGGGCCGCCGTGAGATACGCGCTTCGCATGGCGCAGAGTCTAGCGTGAGCACAGGGGACCCGGCATGCGCTATCCCTGAAGGCAAATGACCCCTGATCCACAGCCCGCCGCTCTGCTGACCCTGCCCCTTCGCCTGCCGTATTCGGAGCTGTCGCGACTGGGAACGGCCTGGGCGGCGGAGCAACTGTTCACGCTGCCGCTGCCGACAGCCCCCAGCCTGCGCGTGGCTGATCTGCAGTTCAGTGCTGCTGGAGCGCGCCTGAAGGCCACTGTGGCCGTGCAGAGCAGTGGGCTGCTGGGGCTGAGGGCCACCTTCGATCTGTCCGGAATACCCACCCTGGATCCGGCCGGGCAGGTCCTGGCTCTGGAGGACATCGCAGTGACCACCCACAGGGAAGGGCTGAGCGGACGCCTGATCGGCCTGCTGGCCGACGCCCGTGTAACCGCGTATCTGGCGCGGCTGGCCCGCGTGGACCTGGGCCCCCGCCTCTCGGAATTGCGGGCCCAGGCGCAGGCCCGCCTTCCCTTCTCGCCGTTGGAGGGAATTGAGGTGGGGGGCACGGTCACGCGACTGGCCGTAACCGATCTGGAGGTCAGTCCGGACGCCCTGCTGCTGACCGCCGTGACGGGCGGGGATCTGCGCGTCACATTGAAGGCTGATGGCCTGCTGGCCCCCGAAGGTCCGTCAGCGCGAAGCCTGCGCTAGCCTGATCCGATGAGCGATTCCACCTCGCCGGTCCACCCCAACTGGGCTACGTTGACCGAAGATGCCACCCAGCCCTGGGACACCCTGGACAGCCGACAGCTGGTGGACGGTTACCGCGTGGTGCTCGAAGACCGCGTGCGGGTGAAGCCGGGCGTGGAGACCTTATATCAGTACCGTCCGCGCGGTCCCCGCGCCGTGTTCATCCTGCCGGTCACGGCGGCGGGCGAGGCAGTCCTGATCCGTCAGTACCGCTATCCGCTGCGCGCCACCGTGACTGAAGTCGTCGCGGGCGGTGTGGAGCGCGGCGAGGCTCTGCTGGACGCTGCGGCGCGCGAACTGCTGGAGGAGGTGGGCGGGGTCAGCCAGGACTGGGTGCCGCTGCCCGGTTTTTACCCGCAGCCCAGCATCAGCGGGGTGGTCTTCTACGCTGCGCTGGCCCTGAACGTGACTCTGGGAGACACCCAGCATGAGGATACCGAGACCATCGAGCGTGTGGTGCTGCCCCTCCCGGAGGCGTACCGCATGT
Source organism: Deinococcus humi (assembly GCF_014201875.1). Lineage (NCBI taxonomy): Bacteria > Thermotogati > Deinococcota > Deinococci > Deinococcales > Deinococcaceae > Deinococcus > Deinococcus humi. Next base: position 5,218 of record NZ_JACHFL010000033.1, read on the forward strand.
TGGAGGCCGGGGAGATTCAGGACGGTCCCAGCGGTCTGACGCTGTGGCACGCGCGCCGCCATCTGGTAGACCGCGGGCTGCTGTAAGGACAGTGAATGTCTGATCAGCCCTTACCTGAGTTGCCTGCCCCTTTTACCACCCTGGCCGGCGAACACCGCCACAGCGCCGTGGTGGAGAACAGCGAGTTCCTTGCCTTTGCCGCGCGGGCCGACACCCCACAGGAGGCGCTGGCCTATCTGGAGACGGTCCGGGCCCGCTACCCGGATGCCACCCACCACTGCTGGGCCTACCAGATCGGCCCCGAATACCGCTTCAACGACGACGGCGAACCGGGTGGCACGGCGGGCGCACCGATGCTGCGCGCCATCGGCGGGCAGGAGCTGGACCATGTGGTGACCGTGGTGGTGCGCTACTACGGCGGCGTCAAGCTGGGTACTGGGGGACTGGTGCGCGCCTACGGCGGGACGGCGGCGGAGTGCCTGCGAACTGCGCCCCGGCTGGAGATCCGTCCGCGCCAGCCGCTGCGGGTGCAGGCCCCCTTCCCACACCTTAGTGCTCTGTACCACCTGCTGGAGACTTTCGACGTGGCGCGCGGCGAGGAGGAGTACACCGTGTCAGGCGTGGAGATGACGCTGGGCGTGTACCCGGAGGAGGTGCAAGCGTTCGCGGCGGCCCTGGCGGACGCAACGCGCGGGGAGGCCAGGGTGGAGAGCCGCTGAGCGCTTTGTTCGCTGGGATTATTGCCCGCGCTGCCCGGTCACGCGGCGGAAGCGACTGCTCAGCGCGGGCACCGCGCGCAGGGCCATGGACTTGAGCTCGTTGGGCGGTCCCAGGTGGATGGCGACCATAAGGGCGACTGCGCCCACAAGCAGTTCAGTCAGGAAGAGTGCGGGCAGGGGCGTGCCCAGGCTCCGCAGGGGGACCACCACAACGTAGAACGCTGCGGCAGTGCCCAGGCCACTCAGCAGGCCCACCCCGTAAGACTGGAGAATTTCGCGCCCGCTGCCCACGATGGAGCGGGTCAGCAGTTCAAGACCCAGGTTTCGCAAAATCGTGCCGCCCAGCAGGACGCCCGCGATGGCCGCCACGCTGCCGCCCAGGCTGAAAACCGTCCAGAAGGCCAGTGCCAGGCCCACGGTGTACATAGCCTGAATTCTGAGCTTGACACTCAGGTTGGCGGTGGCCTCGGCCATCACTCCCGCCAGATTGCTGCTGGTCATGAAGGGCACGGCCACAGCAAAGATCTTGACCAGGATCACGGCGCCCACGAACTGTGATCCCATCAGCACGGCCACGACTTCTGGGGCGGCCACAAAGATGCCGCCCGCAACACAGGAAGTGACGATCAGCAGGGCCAGCAGGGCGGAGTGGTGCGCCCGGCGCAGCCGCTCGGGTTCGCTCTGGACGGCGCTGAATGAGGGAGCAAGCACCCGTGTCAGGCTTTTGGCGAAGCTCATGGCGGGGGTACCGACGGCTTTATAGCTCCGGCTATACAGGCCCAGCGCCGCACTGGGATACAGACGGGCCAGAATCAGGCTGTCCAGGTTGCTACTGATGAACTCCAGAAAATTGATCAGGCTGACGCGGGTCGCAAAAGCGTACAGTGTCCGGTAGGAGTCGGGCCGGAGGGTCAGGCGCAGGCTGTGGCGGGTGTAGGCATACAAAATGAGCATCTGAATCAGGGCCTGCGCAATCTGGCTGATCGCCAGGCTAAAGGCTCCGAAGCCCAGGGCCGCGGCTCCCAGCCCGAACAGGCCGTGGCCAACAACCAGTGACACCAGTTCGCCGATCACCAGGGGGCGGAATTTCAGCTGGCGGCGCAGCAGGCTTTGCGAGATGATCACCATGGCGGTCAGCAGATAGGCGGCGGCGTAGCCTCGAAAGACGGCCACCAGATCGGGCATGTTGAAATATCTGCCGGCCAGCGGGGCCAGCAGCCAAGCCGCCACTGTGGCCAGCAGCCCCAGACCCATGGAGGAAGTGAAGGCGGCCTGCACATCCTCGTCGCTCAATTCCGGTTTCTGAACCAGCGCCTGACCCACCCCCAGGTCGCCGATAAACTGCCCGAAACGCTGCAAGACCAGGGCGATGGCCACCACCCCAAATTCCGATGGGGTCAGCAAGCGCGACAGGATGGCCGTAAATACGAGGCCCAGGACCGTACCAATGGCCATGGACAGGTAGCTCCACTTCACGGCAGTAACGGTTCGACTCTTGAGATTGGTCACGGGTTTTCCTGGGTTCTCGGGATGGACCGAGAAGGTGCGGCAGCCCCACCCACCCACCGGGCTTCCTCCAGCACCTGAGCGTACAGGTCCGAATACATCTGGGCCTGTCGGCTGAAGGTGTACTGGGCCATCACTTTGTCCAGCGAGGCCTGCGCTAGGGCGCGGGGTTGGGGATGATCGAGCAAAAAGGCGATGCCAGCGGCCAGATCGGCCACGTCGTCATACCGGGCCAGATAGCCGTTAAGGCGGTGGTCCACGATATCGGCCGGCCCACTGTCATCAAAGCAGACCACCGGCGTGCCGCAGGCCATCGATTCCATGGCCACCTTGCCGAAAGCCTCTTCCAGCGAGGGCATCACGGTCAGGTCCGCGCCTGCGTACAGCGAGGCTAGCGCCTGGTCATCGTCCAGCGAACCGATGAAATGGGTCTTCAGGGGCATGGGCGGTGGAGTTCGCCCTTGCAGGGAGCCGAAGACCACCAGCGTCAACTCGTGGGCGTCGGGCCGCAGGGCCAGGATTTCGGCGGCGCGGCGCAGATGCGCGAAGCCCTTGCGGGTCTCGGTCAGCGGATACATGGCCCCGAACAGGATGACCCGCTGGTCTGCCGTCAGGCCCAGGGCGGCCAGCGGGCCGGGTACCGCGCGGGCCGCTTCACGGCCCAGAGGCCTGAACACTGCCGTATCCAGAGCGTTGGGAATCACCACCGTTCGGCGTCCGGCGAACAGCGAACTGCGCCGCGCCTGATCGGCCAGCCAGTGGCTGAGCGCCACCAGGGTCATCGGGAGGCGGTTCCAGGCCTGCGATTTACGGCGGTGTAACAGGCGGGAGTAATCATCCGGGCGCCTTGATCGTAGGGCCGGGCAGTGGCCGCATTCTCCTTCAAAGCGCGTGCACTCCTGCGTGTAGTGGCAGCCCCCGGTCATGGGCCACTGGTCGCGCAAGGTCCAGACCACCGGCGCGCGGACGCCCGCGAGGCTCTCAGGGCTCAGGAAGCCGTCCCCCACCCAGTGCAGATTGACCACATCGGGCCGCAGGGCGTTGATCTGCCGGTGAATGGGGAGATTCAGGACAGCGGGCGAGAAATACTGCGCCGGGCGCAGGCGTTCCCGTACCATACGTTCGGCCCGCCGCGCCAGGGCTGAGGCCATCGCGGGGCGGTATTCTGTGACCTTTGGATCGTCACTGACCTTGCGCTGCACCAGCATGGCCGAGTCAAGGTCGGCGTCCAGCGCGCGGTGCAGCCAGAAGGCCCCGCGCGCAGCGCCGCCGCCGCCATCGCTGGTGCTCAGGTGAAGAACCTTCATCTTGTGCGCCCGTGGCGCGATCGGGCAGGGCTGCAAGGGACCATCATCTGCGCCGACCATAATCCTGCGTGCGTTACCCGAAAGTAAACCTGCCAGGGCGCACGACGCTGCTCACTCTGTCCACAAGCGTGAACTTTCTCAGGCCAGCAACTCAAGTTGGGCAAAGGCGACTGCGGTACCGTGTCGCCGTGACCGTTCGCCGGGAATCGGTCTGGCCACGCCCTGCTCGTTACAGTCGGCACAATTCGCGCAGCATCTCAGCTCTGTTGTCTGCGGCTGCTGTTGCCACCAAGCTCTTCCTCGTACAGGAGACTCCACTTGCGACAAAACTTCAGCGCCGTTCTCGCTGCTCGCGCTGCCCACTCTGGCCCTGAAGTGCTGACCGCTGGTCCCTGGCACATCACGTTGGATGCTGCGCCCGCCAGCGTCCACCGTCAGGAGGGGCTGACCGCCGTTCTCAAAGGTCAGCTGTATGACCTCGATCTCGCTGATCTGCTGCGTCTGTACCGCCAGCATGGACCGAACTTTCCCCGCTTCTTCGACGGCTCTTTTTCGCTATTGATTCTGGACGAGGCCCTTGGCACTGTGCTGGCAGTCACGGACCGGATGGGCAGCCACAAGCTCTACGCTGCCCACGACGGCGAACGTGTCACCCTGTCCACCTTGCCGGATCATCCGGACTTTGTGCGGCGCCCCTACCATCCTGCTGCCCTGGCCAGCCTGCTGACCAGCGGCGCGGTCCTGAATGACCTATCTCTCTATCAAGGGGTACAGAGTCTGACGGCTGCCCATCTGCACGACATCCGGCCTGGGGGCATCCGCAGCCAGCCGTACTGGCAGCTCCTGCCCCCCGAGGGACTGGATACGCGCGCCGAGCCGGAACTGCGTGAGGAATGCGCTGAACTGCTCCAGCGCGCGGTGCGTCGCCGGGTAGAACGGTTGCGGGGACCAGTTCACCTGTCGCTGAGTGGCGGCTACGATTCGCGCGGGCTGCTGAGCCTGCTGGCGGCGACGGGACGAGAGGTGCGAACCTTCTCTTATTACCAGGGCACACGAAGGGCAGACGGAGACGCCACGGTGGCCGACGCATTGGCGGCGCAGTACGGCGCCCGACACGAGCATGTGCAGGCCTATGGCGGCGATCTCCTCGCCACGCTCCGCCGTAACGCCATCTGGGGGCATGGCATGACCAAGTTCTGCGATGAGGTGGATGCCTGGCAGACGCTGGCCGCCCAGAACGTGAGCGACGTCTTTGTGGGCGACGTGGTGCATGCCGTCCATCACCTGCCTTTGCCGGATATGGCCGAGCAATTTGCCCGGTGGGAGATCTCTCCTTTTGCCAGTCTGGGCAAACTGGCGACGGCTTTTGCCCCGACGGCTTGCCGCGCGCTGGAGACCGCCTGGACTGCTGAAATCGACCAGATGTCGGACGGGATCGCCCGCTACGGGAATCCCCGACAGCAGGAATACCTGCTCCGTTCACAGCAGCGCGTGACCCATGTCCTGTTGCCGTGGCGGGAACGGTTCACGGGGCACGCTGCGGCGGTTCACATGCCGTACCTTGACGGGGCGATTCTGGAGTTCATTCACCGCCTGCCGCCCACCATGCTGGCAGGCAAACGGTTGGTGAACGGGGCTCTGCAGCGGCTGGATTCCGACATCTACCGGGTGCCCCTGGCGAGATCGTCCGGCTACGTGACTGACTGGCACTCTGAATTGATCCGGCACCGCGAGGCGATCAGGGAAGAATTGCTCTGCGGTTCCAGCCAGCTGGACGAGCTGATCGAGCCGCAGGCCATTGAGGCTGTACTGGACAGCCTGAGCGCACAGGAGAGCGTGCGTTCCAGACGAATGGCGCAGGTGCGGCGGACGCTGGGCACCATCCGCCGCAGCAGGGCTGGGCAGAAAATTCTTGGGCGGGCCCGTGTCAAGCACCAGCGCGTCAGCCCCGCTATCTGGCTGTTGCGGGTGTTGACGCTGCGCGTGGCAGATCTTGAAAGGCAACGGCGGTCCTGAAGTTTCTGGCGATGCCAGCCCGTTTCCGGGTAGTGGATTCGCTCACTCCTTCGCCCTGATGACAAGTGGGGCATGGCCAACTTCATGAGCCTATCTACTTGAAAGCGTCTGCGCTGTCTGGAACTGGCCATCACCCCCGTCAAGGCCAAGGGCTGTTCATGTCCGAGTCTGTAGTCTGTAAAGCGGTGGGCTGATGTGGACTGGGACTGCATTTGAAGGACTGAGAACCAAGTGGGCAGCCAAACTTGTCCGTTCGGCAAATACACGAAACGTTTACGCCCTGCCCAGCACTCTAAGTCCGAATGGGCCGCGCCAAAGCTGACCGTTCCGAGTGGGCGGGTCAAGCGCTGAACGGTGAAAAAGAAACATCCAGTCTGTGGGACACGGGGCATGGTGAACAGACAAACTGGAGCGCAGAAGAGGAGAGGGGGAGAAACGTGAAGAGGGAAACCATAACCAGAGAAACGAAGGGCAGATGGATCAGGGGAACGGCGCTGGTGCTGCTGACCGGACTGCTGATCGGCTGCGGACCGTCCGATCCGCCCAACTCCGAACCCATAGATCCAGAGCCGAATCCGTATGCGGGGGGTGTGACGCATCCCTGGACGGGCACCGATCAGTCGGGCAACAAGCCGATCAAGAGTGGCGAGAATTTCCTGTCCGATCTGGGTTACACCTCGGCCCGCAATGTCTGGGGTCCCATTGAGCTGGACCGCAGCAACGGCAACGAGAAGGCTGGAGACGGTCAGGCCCTCAAGATCGGCACCCAGAGCTTCACCAAGGGGATCGGGGTTCACGCCAACAGTGAACTGACCTACGCCCTGAATGACAGTTGCTCGACATTCAGCGCCACCGTGGGCATCGACGCGGAGGTGGGCGCGAAGGGCAGCGTCATCTTCCAGGTGTTTGGGGACGGCAAGCAGCTGTTCGACAGCGGCAAGCTGACGGGCACGAGTGCGGCGAAGCCGTTCTCGGTGTCGGTTGCTGGCGTGAATGAGCTGAAGCTGGTGGTCACGGACGCCGGAGACGGCATCGAGTACGATCACGCCGACTGGGCCAACGCCAAACTGACCTGTCAGCTGAGCCAGGTGGCGCTGGAGAGCCGGGACGGTGGTCCCTTCGCGGACCGCATGGTGTTCAACCGTATCGGATCGCTGGCCAGCCCACCCCCCAACGGCGTGCATGACCGCGCCACCGTGCGTGTCAAGAACACCGGCAGTAGTCCTCTGAGGGTCACCGATCTGCCCATTACGGGTCCCTGGCAACTAGATCCCAAACCCACCTTTCCGGTGACCATCGCTCCGGGAGGCTTTCTAGATGTCCGGCTCCGGTTCGTCGCGCAGAGTCTCAGTGCACAGGGCGGCAAGTTTCATACGGGCACGGTGAATGTGGTCACCAATGCCCAGACGGCGGCTGGCCAGACCATCCAACTTGCCGGGCTGTGGCAGAGCGAGTCCGAGAACAACCAGGAACCGTATCTGGAAGACATTGTTCAGACGGCCTTCGGCTTCAAGACTGCATTCGCGCCGAGCAAGAACAACAATGCCTCGAACGGCATCAATCAGAAGGGCAAGGTCACCCCGCAGGGTGACGAGGTAATTGCCCCGTACTGGCAGCGCGCCGATTCCAGCAAGCCTGTGGCCGTTCAGCAACTGGCCGCCTACCACACCCAGGGGGACCGCGCGGTGTTGCGCTGGTTTACCAAGGGAATCACCGATAGCAATACCATTCTGGCCCAGAAAGGCGTTGACGCGCAGTCGGTCCTGCCGCGTAAGGACGGCTCGGAAGAGCTGGCGGCAGCCACCTTCACGCCATCGGCCCAGACTTTCGGGTTCAGGGTGGACAGTGAGTCCAGTGACCCGGTGCTGAACAACCAGACCAAGGACCGCAACAACGGCTGCGTTGATCCCTGCGGCCAGCATGTCCGTTTCTTCAAGGCAAAGGACCAGAGCGGCCAGATCATGCCTGACACCTATCTGCTGATCATGGATTACTCGGGCATCAATTACGACTACAACGACAACATTTACCTGGTCAGCAACCTGAAGCCTGCGCCCATCCTGATCAACGTCGGTCTGGCGGGCAATGGGGTCAACACCACCGATCCCGCGGGCAACGTTTGGGTCTCGGACCGAGATCGCAATGGCTACGCGCTGTTCACGCCCACCACGGCCAAGAACGAGCCGGACAGCGGTCCAAACGCGAGCCTTGACATCCTCAAGACCGATTTTGACGCGCTGTACCGCAGTTACCGGGGCAATGTGGGGAGTGTCCCCCAGGCGGAGAGGCAGATCAGCTTCAACATTCCACTGGAAAACGGCCCGCACACGCTCAAGCTGCATTTCGCAGATCTGGCGCACACTGTAGCTGACAAACGCATCTTTGACGTCACCGTCGAGGGACAGAAGGTGCTGTCTAACCTGGACATTGTCAAGGAAGCGGGCGGCGGCAACACGGCGCTGGTTAAGACGCTGACCCCGAACGTGACCGGCGGAGTGCTGAACCTGAATCTGAGCGCCTCGGTGGATTATCCTTCCATTGCAGGCATCGAGATCCTGCGCTGAGGGCTGCCGAGATCGAACGGAATCTGTTGGGTCAGTTGCGGACGCTCAGGCGCGTTGATCCGATTATGCTCGCAACGTCGGGAACAGGAGGGGGAGAGAAGCGATGAGATCAGCAGCAGCGAAGAGAACAGGACTTAAGGAGCTGGGCGTCATCCTGCTGGGGATGGGGCTACTGATCGGCTGCTCGCCATCGGGCTCCCCCGAACCCATAGATCCAGAGCCGAATCCGTATGCGGGGGGTGTGACGCATCCCTGGACGGGCACCGATCAGTCGGGCAACAAGCCGATCAAGAGTGGCGAGAATTTCCTGTCCGATCTGGGTTACACCTCGGCCCGCAATGTCTGGGGTCCCATTGAGCTGGACCGCAGCAACGGCAACGAGAAGGCTGGAGACGGTCAGGCCCTCAAGATCGGCACCCAGAGCTTCACCAAGGGGATCGGGGTTCACGCCAACAGTGAACTGACCTACGCCCTGAATGACAGTTGCTCGACATTCAGCGCCACCGTGGGCATCGACGCGGAGGTGGGCGCGAAGGGCAGCGTCATCTTCCAGGTGTTTGGGGACGGCAAGCAGCTGTTCGACAGCGGCAAGCTGACGGGCACGAGTGCGGCGAAGCCGTTCTCGGTGTCGGTTGCTGGCGTGAATGAGCTGAAGCTGGTGGTCACGGACGCCGGAGACGGCATCGAGTACGATCACGCCGACTGGGCCAACGCCAAACTGAGTTGCGAAGTCACCGATGCTACGCCGCCGGACCCGCCACCTGCCAAGCCTACCAATACCTACCAGTACACAGGCATCGCAGCCCAGCCGAACACGGTGGCGGAGGCGCAGGGCAGGGCGGTGGGCGGCAAGCTGTACGTGTTCGGCGGCTTCGACAGCCGAAAGAGCTGCTGCACCCCCACTGACCGTGCCCAAGGGTACGATCCAGCCACCAATGTCTGGACGCCGCTGAGCCCCATGCCAGAGAGAGGTGCAACTCACGCGGGCATGGCCACCGATGGCAAGGACATCTATTACGCGGGCGGTTATGTCGCCAATGCTGCTTGGACCGGTCAGATTTTCGGTACGAGGGCGGTCTGGAAGTATAATGTGGCGCAGGACACCTACACCCGGTTGCCCGATCTGCCTGTGCTCAGCGCTGCCGGGCAGCTGGAGTATCTGGCGGGAAAGCTGCACTATTTCGGTGGAACCAATGCTGCCCGGAACCTTGACCTTAAGACCCACTACGTGCTGGACCTGACCACAGGCGGCGCAACATGGACTCCAGCCGCGCCCCTGTTGGAGGCTCGCAACCACTTGGGCTCAGCAGTGCTGGACGGACTGATATATGCCATCGGCGGCCAGACTGGGCACGATGCCCAGCTGAAGACGCTGAACACTATCGAAGCCTACGATCCGGCCACGGACCGCTGGGAGCCGCGTGCCTCAATGCTCAAAGCACTCAGCCATACCACCAACTCCACTTTCGTGCTGAACGGACGCATCGTGGTGGTGGGAGGCGAGACCGCCCACGATCAGCCCACCGACATGGTCGCCGCCTACGATCCGCGCAGCAACTCCTGGACCCTCCTGACCTCCCTGCCCGAGCGGCGGGTGTCGGGCGTCGCGGCTCCCCTGGGCAACGGCTTCGTCTTCACTGGTGGCAACTTGCCTGGCGGTGGGGGAACGAAGGCCGACGGCTGGCGGGCCAATCCGGTCTCCACCCCCTGAATCTCTCCACTTTGCGTTTCGGTCTGCTCAAATCCGTCCCCATCTTTTAACGGCCCCTGAACTACACAAACTTCGCCCTCGAAAAGGAATACACATGATGCAAAGCCCCCCACCCCGTCCCGATGTCGCCCACCGTGATCTTGAATTTCCGCAGGTGACCCGTCTGTTGCGCCGCGCCGCCATTCCGGTCCTGGGGGTCACGGTGCTGGCGGGGGTGGGCGCTTACCTGCTGTCGGGCATGCAGCCCAAGGTCTACCAGGCCACCAGCACCCTGTTCACCGAGCAGACCGGTGGCAGCAACGCCCTGGCCGACAGTCTACTGCGACCCTCGCCGTTGCCGCGCGGCGGACTGGAACAGGCCCTGCACAGCCCAGCTGTAGTCAAACTGGTGATCAACCGGCTGCGGGCCTCCGACATCGCACCAGCGACGATTGCCAAGGTGCAGCGTGAGTTGCAGGCCGAACTGAGCACTGGCAACTTCAGCAAGCTGAAAGTGACCCTTGACCCGAACAGCCCGAGCAACAGCAACACCGGCTTCGTTTATATCCTGAGCGCCCGCGCCAATACCCCTGAGCTGGCCCGCGTATTGGCCAATTCCAGCGTCGCGGCGCTGCAATTGTGGGACATCCAGCGTGCCCAGCGTCGTTCGGAACAGGCCCGCGCGGCCCTGAAGCTCCAGCTTGATGTGCTGGACCGCACCGCTCAGACAGGCGGCCTCAGCACCGACGATGTCAACCGGCAGGCCCGGGCTTCCATCACGCGCGATCTGGCCGTGATCGGTGCCTCCCGCCAGAGCGTGGCGGGAACACTGGACGTGATTGCCGAAGCAGTCGATCCTGCCAAACCTGTTACCCCCCGTCCCCTGCGGACAGCTGCGCTGGCTTCCTTGCTCACCCTGTTATTTGCTGGCGGCGGCGCGGTCCTACTGGGCAGCCGTCGCACGTTGGTGGCTGGTGAGGAAGAAGCGCCTGAAGACGCCTCGGCCCTATACCGCCGCGAGGCCGCCGAGGCCCGCAACGTCACCTCCACCGTGCCGCAACGTTAGATCCAGATTTCCAAGAGGGGGGCGCTGATGACACGTGTCGTCAGTGCCCCCCTCTTTCGACTCAGATCACGTCCTGTTATGTCGGCAGTTTTATGCAGTGCAGGCCTCGCGAATTACATGTGTCTATCAACATGATTTCTTCATGAAGTTTGAGTGGAGTAATTTGTTGTAATCCGAAAGGACCACCAGAAGGTCACAGGAGTCGATCAAATCGCCGTTTTTACAAAAATTCGCTGCTTTGCCAGGTGCCTGATGCTGCTTTACAATCGCAAGAGACGTCTGGGTCATTTACCTATTGTTAGCGCTTGATTGGTTAACTTTACGGAGTAAGAATTGCCCTTCCGTCCTGGCCTTATCCTGAGCACCAATGAAGACGACAGTGACAAGATGCAGGATCTGCTCTGCCAAACTGCTCCTCTGCCGATTCCTGCCCCTGTCTTCTCGCGCCCTATTCTGATTGCCGCCTGCTCCCAACCCTCCGAGGAGAACTGAACATGCCACACACCCCTTCCCTGCACGCTCCCATGAAAGTCGTCGTCGTGGGCACAGGCTATGTCGGCCTGGGCACCGCCGCCTTGCTTGCCTATTTCGGTCACCAGGTCACGGGCCTGGACATCGATCAGGGCAAGGTAGACATGCTCCGGCGCGGCGAACTCCCGATCTACGAACCGGGACTGGGCGAACTGATGGCAGAGTGCGGGGACCGGTTGCAGTGGACCACCGATTACGCAGCGGCCATCCCGGGTGCGGACGTGATCTTTATCTGCGTGGGCACCCCGCCCTTGCCCAGCGGGCAACCGGACCTGCGGTATCTGGCAGCGGCGGCGCAGGATGTGGCGCGGCACCTGAATGGCAAAATGCAGGTGGTGGTCAACAAGAGCACAGTGCCAGTGGGAACAGGCGACTGGGTGGCGCGGATCATCGAGGAGTACGCCCCGGATTACAAGGAACACCAGTACAACGTGGTGAGCAACCCTGAGTTCCTGCGCGAGGGTACAGCACTGTTTGACAGCCTGTATCCGGACCGACTGGTGCTGGGCGGTAACGACGGCGCAGGCGTTGCGCGGCTACTGGAACTGTATGCTCCGTTGATTGAACAGGATTTCCAGGCCCCGGCGCACGTCCCCCGGCCCGAGGGATACACCCGCCCGGAAGTGGTGGCCACTAGCCTGAGCAGCGCCGAGATGATCAAGTACGCCGCCAACGCTTTCTTAGCCCTCAAGATCAGCTTTGCCAACGAGATCGCCGGGCTGTGTGAGCGGGTAGACGCCGACATCGAGGAGGTCGCGCGCGGGATCGGCAGCGACGCGCGCATCGGGCGGCAGTTTCTATCAGCAGGGGCGGGCTGGGGCGGATCCTGCTTTGGCAAGGACACCTCGGCGCTGATCAGCACCGGCGAGGAGTACGGCTACGACATGCCAATTCTGCGTGCCGCCGTCGCAGTCAACCAGGGCCAGCGGCAGCTGGTCATCGCCAAGCTGCAAAAGCACCTGCACCGTCTGCAGGGCAAGCGTGTCGCGGTGCTGGGTATGGCTTTTAAACCCAACACCGACGATCTGCGCGACGCCCCAGCCCACGACGCCATCGCCCGTCTGAACGAACTGGGCGCGACGGTGGTGGCGCATGATCCAGTGGCCATGCCGCGCGCTCGGCGCGAGTGGGGTCACCTAAACTACACCGAGGCCGAATCCGCTGAGCATGCCCTGATCGGCGCGGACGCCGTGATTCTCATGACCGAATGGAAGCAGTACACCGAGATGGAATGGAACGGGGCGGTGCGGACCATGCGTCAGCCGCTGGTGATCGATACGCGCAATGCGCTGCGGTGCGCGCTGTCTACCGGGACCCTGGAGCAGATCGGGCGGCGCGGTCAGACCCCGGCTCCGGTTCTGGGATGAGGATTCTCCTGACCGGCAGCGCCGGGTTTGTCGGTAGCCACCTGACCGAACGCCTGCTCGCGGACGGCCATATCGTAATTGGCGTCGACAACTACATCAGCGGGCAGCCCAGCAACACCGCGCTGTTTGAGGTTCACCCGAACTTCAAATTCATTCAGGCCGACGTCAGCGACGGTATTCCGTACAAGGCCGCTACGTTCGACGGTCAAAAGTTGGATTACGTGCTGCATTTCGCCAGTCCGGCCAGCCCACCGCATTATCAGCAGTTTCCCATCGAAACCCTGATGGTCGGTGCGCAGGGCACACAGCACGCGCTGGAGCTGGCCCATGCGCATGGGGCACCGTTCCTGCTGGCCTCGACCTCCGAGGTCTATGGTGACCCGCAGGTTCATCCACAGACCGAGGACTACTGGGGCCACGTTAATCCCAACGGCCTTCGCAGCTGCTACGACGAGGCCAAGCGCTACGCCGAGGCCATCACTTTTGCGTATCACCGTCATCATGGGGTTGATACCCGTGTCATCCGCATCTTCAACACCTACGGGCCGCGTATGCGCCCGGATGACGGGCGGGTTGTCACCAACCTGATCGTGCAGGCACTGGCTGGCCAGCCGCTGACCGTCTACGGCGACGGTCAGCAGACCCGCAGCTTCCAGTACGTGACTGATCTGGTGGACGGCATTGTGGCCTTGATGAGCATCAAGGAGTCGGAAGACGTTCATGCGCCAGTCAATCTGGGCAACCCCGACGAGTACACCATTCTTCAGTTCGCACAGGTCATTCGTGAGTTGATCGACCCGACACTGGAGATCATTCATGAGCCGTTGCCTGCCGACGATCCCCGCCAGCGCAGACCGGATATCTCCCGCGCCCGCGAGCTGCTGGGCTGGGCCCCAGGGGTGGATTTGCACACTGGTCTGATGCGCACGGTGGAAAGCTTCCGCGCATCTAGGTCCGCAGCCCCCGTAAGTGCTGAACGGACGCCTGTCGCCGCAGAATGACGTCGCCATTTGAAACGGCCAGCGCGGCCAATTCGCTGGCCACCCTGCCTTTTGTTTCGGTGGTCACGCCCACCCGTGGGCGGGCAGATCTGCTGCTGTCGCGGGCGCTGAGCTCCGCCCTGGCCCAGACCTTGCGAAACATCGAGATCATCGTGGTGGTGGATGGCCCCGATCCCGCCACCGAGGCTGCCCTGTCCACCATTCAGGACTCGCGGCTGCGCGTTATCACGTTGCCCCATCCGGTGGGCGGCGCAGAGGCCCGCAACGTTGGGGTGCGGGCGGCGCGCGCGGAGTGGATCGCGCTGCTCGACGACGACGACGAGTGGCTGCCCCATAAGCTGGAAGCGCAACGGCAGCTGGCTCAGGCCTCAGGGGGCCGTCCCATCGTGGCTTGCCACTGGATCATGCGGACCCCGCGCGGCGACACGGCCCAGCCCCCGCGTCTGCCGGACCCGCATGAACCCCTGAGTGAGTACATGTTGGCCCGGCGTACCGCGCTGGAACGGACCTGTGGTCTGGTCAGCACTCTCCTTCTCACCTCTCGGCAATTGCTGCTCGACGTGCCGTTTACCCCTGGGTTGCCCAAACATCAGGACTGGGACTGGCTGCTGCGCGCCGCCAGGCTCCCGGACGTGCATGTGGTCTTCGTGCCGGAAATCTCGGCCATCTGGTACTACGAGGAGCCGCGCCCCTCGGTCAGCACGAATCTGGACTGGCGGGGCTCTCTGCGCTGGGCGCGCCGGCTGTGGGCGCGGGGCATTATGACTCGGCGGGCCTTCGTGGGTTTTCTCAACTCGCATATCGTGCCTGCCGCGCAGCATGTCGGAGACCGCCGGGCGTCCCTCACATTGCTACCGCTGTTGCTGGCCGCCCGGCCCCGGCCCTTCGAACTGGGGCTGTTTGTTGCTAATTCGGTCGTGCCCACCGAGGTCCGTCGCCAGGGCCGCGCTCGACTGGAGCGCCTGCTTGGACGCGCACGGGGTGGGGGGAGTCAGACCCAAACACATCAGGAGCGTCCTGTGGCGCTTCAGGGCCAGACCCAGCAAATCAAGACCGTGGCACTGATTGATCCACTGTCCGGCGGGCACCACGGCAGTTACGCCGCCACGCTGGCGCAGGAACTGATAAGCCGGGGCGTCAGGGTTCACCTGATCGGCCCCGCCGCGTTTGTCGAGGAGGTCTGCCGGACGGTGCCGCAGGTTACTGGACACATTCTGTCGCTGTTTCCCGGAAGCGGGCCAGACAGCGGTCCGGCATATTACCGGCTGGGCCGACTGGCGAGGGACCGCGTGAATCTGCGGTTTCTGCGCGCCGCACTGCGGAAGGCAGAGGAAGTGGGGGCAGAGACGGCGCACCTGCTGTGGCTCGACAGTTTTGTTCTGCCGCTCCTGGCCGCGCTCATTCTGCGACTGAACCGACCGCCCGCCTTGCGGGCCACGCTGCACTGGGCCTACTTCCTGCAGGAGTTTCAGGGCGGCCGGTTCAGTCAGCCCGTCCACCGTCTGCTGTTGCGGGCGCTCGGGGCGCTGGGCGTGCGTGTCATGATGCACTCCGCGGCGCTGACGCGGGGCATTCGAACCGGATTGTTGGACGCCGTGCCCTACCCTACCGCGCTGCCGCAGGTCGCGCCTGAACAGCATCAACAGGTCAGGCAGGCTGTGCGCCAGCAGCTGAACATTGCCCCTGAAGCGATGGTTCTGCTGGCCTTCGGCGGGACCCGGCACGATAAGGGGAGTGACCTGGCGCTGGAGGCCCTGGCGCTGCTGCCACCCCATATCCACCTGCTGGTGGTCGGCCCCACACGTGCCTTTGATGCCGACGCGTTGCGGGAAAGGGGAGACCGACTGGGGATCACCGACCGGCTGCACCTGCGTCTGGAACATGTACCCGATGAGGAAGTCGAGGGCTTTTTTCTGGCGTCCGATGCCTGCCTGTTGCCGTATCGACGTAATTTCGCCGGCCAGAGTGGGCCGTTGCTAATCGCGGCGTCCCTGGGTCTGCCGGTGCTGGCCGCCGAAGTGGGCGTGTTGGCCGAGACGGTAAAGACTTATCGCCTGGGTGAACTGTTCCTCCCGGAAGACCCGGTGGCACTGGCCCGCTGTGTGCTGGAGTTTGACGCCGTAGCCTTTGATCCCCACACGGTTCGTTTCCAGCAGGAACACACCCCGCAGGCCTTCGCGGATGCCGTGTTGCTCAGCTATGGGGGTAAGGCAAACAGCTAGAGCCTCTCCTGCAAAACTGGTGCTCGGCTTCTGGCCTCTGCGTAAGGCAGAGGCACTTTTGCTTTGTACGTTCAATGCAATGGCGTGTGGCCAGAAGTGCCTGGCCTATAGTCAGAGGGAAGCATGAGAAAGCCCCTTCCATTCTGGAAGGGGCTTTTCCGAGTGAGGAGGGGAGAATCAGCGTGGGCCAGTGACCATTCCCGCAGCTCGGGCGCGGCCTTCCCAGGCGGTGATGGCCTGGGCCAGCAGTTGCGGATCGACGGCGCGTTTCTGATCCTGGACGCGGGTGTTGTTGCGTTCCACCCCGGCATTGACCGACCAGTCCCAGCGGGAGTTGGGATTGCTGCTGCTCGGCACCGTCCAGCCCACCGTGTTGCCCTCGGCCACCACTGTGCTGGTGTCGTTGGGCGTCGAGCAGTAGTTGCGCAGGTAGAAGCCCGCGTCGCTGTCGGCGTCCAGCAGCGTGCCATCACTCAGTTTGCCCAGCGCCAGGATGGT
>NZ_JACHFL010000034.1 GCF_014201875.1 Deinococcus humi
CGCCTGCCACACAGTTTCTTGCCAGGTCTTGAAGGCAGTTTGTTGATGGTGCCGACGTCATAGAGCGGGAACGGTGGAGCGGGCAGGGTGATGAAGATTCGTGACGCGGGCGTGCAACTCCACGAAGCCCTGTGCCCATTTTCGTGATCTGAAGCCTCGCTGCTGACGTTCCTGCCTCCGGATGGGACGGTGGGAGTGCTCAACGATGTTGTTGCAGCGAGCGGTCGACACCACCTGGACGTGCTCCACGGGGTGGACGCTGGCGCCATTGGTTTCTACATGCTTTGATCACGATAAGGGGCGGTTGCAAGAAGGGGAAGGGCGATCTAATACCGCCTCGAGGTCGGCGCGACTCTGAGTGGGCTGCCTACATGCATCTTGTGGCGCTGGGCGGCAGGTGCGCACGCTGCGGTGGCGAGCCTCGTCGAGGAGATGCTTCACCTTGACCTGCTCGAAGAAGAGGAGGGCCTCGTGTGGCTAACGCTACTGGGGCGGGCCTGCGGTACGTCCTCCTTGTCGTTCGCGTCGAGCAAGCGGTTGATCAGGATGTTCAAGCAGGGCCAGCTGCGCGGTGACACGACCCTCGGTCTGCTCACGGCTACCCACGTCACCAGCGAGCTGGACGACATCTACACGCCGATGCAGAAAAGGGGCACCTTCGAGACAAAGTGGAGCGTGTTGGCCACAAGGAATTTTGGGGCTGACGTCAGGCGCGCTCCACAGCGTTATGCGGAGGACTCCTGGGCGTTTCACGCTCGCTGCAAGCGCAGCCTCGTGTTGCGTGACTGGATGAACGGCAAAGCGATGGCCGACCTCAAGAACACCTACAAAACGAACGCCTTCATCGTGATGGACGCCGGGAGTATCCGTGGCAGCGCAGACGCGACGTGCTTCCATCTACGGTCTGTGCACGCGCTGGCGTCGGCGCTGCTCGTGACCGGCGATCTCGACGCAGAAGCGTTCGACCGCGAGGTCACGCGCCTGAAGTTCGGACTGCTCAAGAAAGCCCTCGGGCTGCTGGAACTGCCACTGAGGCTCGACCGCAGAGAGATGCTCGCATTGCATGCCCGCGCTGGATCAACGCTGGAGCAGTTGCGCGGCTGGTCGCTGACTGATCTCCAGTCTGCTCTCGGAGAGGATCGTGGGTTTCAGGTCCATGCGGTTCTGTACAGTCCCGCGTGACCGCTTGGGCAGTTCGTCAGTCCTGCGTTCCGCTTTAACAGTGACAAGTATCTGCGGCAGGCGGGTGGTGACATGAATAAAAATCCCTCGATGGACGTTGTGTTCATTGGGGGTACTGCTGACAACCGCGAGTGGGCTGTAGAGGCAGACAGGTCAAAGCGTGGTTGGCTGTGCCCGAGGCGATTGAGCAGAGCAGCTGCTCTGGCTGGAATGCATTCTGATCCGATTACTCACCATGCGGTGAACGGAGCACCGTGGGTTCGTAAACCAGAACATCGGTAATATCCACGTCCTCTCCGGTCAGTGTCCGCAAGCCGTCCAGAATATTGAGCAGGGTTGGCAGGTCAATCCGCGTCGGTTCGTGGCCCCGCTTAGCGATGCGGTACACCGTGTTCATATAGCTCGTCCCCATGGCCTTGCCCAGCGCGTAGGCCGTGAGATTGCGCTCAGCCAGAAAATCAGCCAGGCGCCAGCGGAGAGCAGACATCCCGGCATGGTCACGCATTCGCGTTTTCTTCGCTATTCTCCGTACGCCTAGTTAGGTGTAATGGGTATAAACTGAGCCAGGTGGAAATGGGTCCGTTCTGCATAGCGCATGAAAGCTGCCAGACGTGACACCAACCCCCTTGCAGCACAAGTGCACTCAGGCCTTCAGCGCGGACCAGCGTCACAGGATGAATCGACCGACGGGCGTCGGCTCAGCCCAAAAACATCAACCAGAGCTTGCCCCCACAGCCCCGTCCCCATTCGCTCTTCTGATTCCTCCTCACCCAGACGTCAACGTGACGGACCGGCCCCTGGAGAACCCATGACTACGGACAACCCTCCCCTCCCCAGCCACCTCGGCGGGGCTTCTAGGGTGACCGTGACCCCCTGTGTCGCTGCTGCATTCCAGCAAAACCGGCAGGCCGGGGACGAACCCCGCTCAGGCGCTCTGCTGGGCACGTGGCCCCCTGAAGATCACCAGATCCATGTCACCGAAGCCGTCCCATGCATCGGCCTTGTGCGCGAAACGCCCTCAGCTCACCCCTTTGCCGTGGATCACTCGTACCTGAAGAGCCGACGGAAAATCCTCAACCAACAAGACCATGCCATCTACAGCTCACTCCCCGGGCTCCATCATCGGCACCCGATTGTCACGCTCGGCTACTGGCTGGTCATGCCCAGAGCGCCGCTTGCACCCGGAGAAGACATCGTGGACGCAATGCGTCAGGCCCGTAGCCGCGAACTGGCCCTGCTGGAGCGCGCCATTGCAGCGGGCTGGCTGCGTGGGACGCGACTGATCACTGCAGTCCGCGAGGAATGGGGCGAGACGCGAGTTCGCGCTTATGTGGTGGGTCCCGGGGTGCCGATCCGCCAGGTGATGTTTCCCAGGCATCTGTGGGATCCCAGCGCTCCGGATGGGCCAGCGGTTCGCTTGCCTCCCGAGCGGGACAATGGCCCGGTCCGCGGGGAACTCCATTGAGCGCCGAGCCGAGTCCTGTAAGGCCACGGAGACGTGCTGGGGTGACCCAGCGCGTGACGCTGGCATCCAAGCGGTGGGCCGCTTTTCCATGCTCGCCTGAAGCTTCAGGGAGGTCCACATGGGCGTAGAAGAAGAGTCTCACGTTGAGCTTCAGTCACCTGACCCCATCGCAGATGTGTTCCATGCCATGCAGGTCCACGAGCAGGTGATGCTAGCGGTGGCGAAATACGCGGACGTGAAGCCAGATCAACTCCGCAGAGTGCTGTTCCGACTGGCCGATCAGCCGGACGAGGTCTGGCCCAAGGACAGTGATGAACAGTACGCACAACGCTTCATTACCCTGGCCGGCCTGCCGGACATCTTTACACTGATTGACGACTGGTCCGCCTCAATCCATTACGACATGACCGAGGTGGACGCTCTCCTGAATGGGGTGCCTCCGGCCGTAATGCTGTCTGTCATCAGTCTGCCTGAAGGCGAGGACCGCGAAGACGTGTTGATTCAGGCCTGGGATGGGGGCTGGGACGCGGCGCAGACAGAAGTGGCCGTGCGGGCGATGTGGGACACGCTGGACGTACCGGCCGAGCTGCTGACGGCCATGGACGGATATAAAGCGGCGCTGTCAGATCCGGCGCTGGTTCATGGCTCTGCCAGGTACGCCAGCCTGCGCCGGGCATTGTTTGAGATCGAGCTTGTGTGCAGGGAATTCATTCAGGAGCGGAGGCGCATGTACTGGGAGCAGCGGAATTTTGAGGATCTCGAAGACGACACCTGAGGTGTTGAATGGAACAACCTGGTGAACAGACTGGGCCCTGCTTGATTGCCGCAAATCCAGACTCGGAGGCCAGCGGTCCAGTCTGCGCTGGGCTTCCATTGCATCTCAGGTTTGATCAACGAAATCTCCCCCCGGCGTGATCACAGCGTGGCACCTTTTGTTCTCCTGCCTTTCTGGGCAGGGGGTGGAGGGACGGCCACCCCCGCTCTCCAGCTTCAAAGAATATTGCTTACGCCGAGTGCGTCTGGCCGAGCTTCTTCTCCTTGGCGGGACGCATGTCGCACAGGGTGCCGTAAGGACAGTCGTGGCACGGCTGAGGGAGGCAGAATTCCAGGGGCTGCTTCAGGGGAGGGGCAATCCCGCGCCCGGCCAGCGCTCCCAGCGTACGCGCGACGAACGCCTGGTCCAGGGCCACCAGGCGGGTCTGCTGTCCCCATAGGCGCGGGCGCTCTTCCGGGGCGTGGGAATTGACCAGGCCCTCGGCGCGCAGGGTACGGCCCACCCAGCGGGGTTCTTGCCATTCTGGCGTCTCGGTGGTGTGTTGGCAGCTTCCATCCTCAACCGTCAGCCGCCGCATCTCCAGCATGAGGTGCTTGACGCTGATGCGCTCCTGGTAGCCCTGCTCCACCAGGCTGACCACCGCCCCACGCACCCGATCGGCCGCAGCCATCTCCATCGCTGCTGGCTCGCGGTCTTGCCGGTTCAGCGCAGCGAGCAACTGGGGCGTGAGGACGGGATGGTCAATCAGCGCCGACAACACACGGAGAGGCGCTGTGATCTCTGCCTGCCGGTTACGGTGGTCGGCATGGTGGGTCCGGTAATACCGGTCGATGCGGTGGACGTTTTCCATCACCCACACATGCAGGTTGTCGCGCAGGTTCTGGAGTTCCGGCCCCGACAGGTGTGCGGCTTGGACCAGGCTGGCCAAGGCGTCTTTCGGCACCTCACGGCTCTGGACGTGCAACATGCGCGTCGAGAGGATCTCGCCGGCTCCCCGGGTGTTGGTGATGACCTTGACCCCGTAAAAGTCCAGCTTCTCGACACGCATGGTCCTGGTGTTCGTCCAAGTCTTGGTGGCTGTGTCCTTTTTGTAGGAGACCTTGAGCTGCTGCACGAATTCGCCGAATTCGCCGTTCGCGCTGCGTTTGCCGATCTGCTCCAGATCGTCGAACACGGCCAGCCCATGCAGGTGGTCCAGCATGCGCGCCGCCGCTGCTGCGGTGGTCTGTCCGCTGATGATACTGGCGTTGCAGCCGACGGTGGCCATGGCAAGGCCCAGAGCCGTTTTGCCGGATCCGGCAGGACCAACGATCAGGACCAGCGGCACCGCGTCGAAGATCGGCTGGGCATAGCTGGTTAACACCACGAACGTCAGGAGGGCGTAGTCCTCGGGATAGGGCAGCACCACGGCCCGTTTCAGGTGTTCGTGGACCTGTGTCAACATCTCCTGCGGCGTCACGGTCATGGCACTCTGGATGGGACGGCGCTGGCGGGCCTCACGGAACCGGGTGATGCCCGCCAGGCTGAAGGTGGCCCGAGCTTCGTCAATCACTGGTTCTCGGCTGATGATGGTGCCGTCGTTCAGCGCAAGCACCAGGTCCTCGCGGGGGGTCCCTCTGGGGGCTGGCTGGTGGGCAAAGGTACAAACTACGCCGTCTGAACGCAGCACCATGGTGCGGTAACGCTGCAGCACATTTTCCTGCACCTTTCCGTCCTTGGCCTTATGCTCTTCTACCTGTCGTTCCAGCACCCGGAAGGGGACGTATAGGTGTCCGTTGACGTAGGCGCTGCTGACGTCGACGGGGACGGCAGCGTGCAGGCCGGCCTGCTGCGGAAGTCGTCGGATCGGCTGCGGGCGGACCTCAAAGTCGAGGATGCGGGCCTCCTGGAGGAGCGTTTCAAACTGTGCGGCGGTCTGCCCGCGCTGGAAATAATCCGTCCAGGTGCTGCCCAGCCCTTCAGGCACCCACACTTGGTGAACATCCCGGCCCGCCCACGCATGGATCTGCCAGGCCAGGCGGTCACCAGCTTCATCGGCGTCGTGCCCGAGATAGACCCGGTCCCAGGTCTGCCAGAACGCGGCCGACTTCCAGCGCTCCGGCAGGGCGCTGCCGTGGGTGCGGGTGATGATGCACAGGCGATCTGCCAGGGCGGTGTTCTGAATGACCTGCCAGAGCCGCCAGCTCTCCCAGGCCGTTCCACACACGAACAGGGAGGTGCGTCCGGCAGCGGGAGTCACCCAGTACGTGTCGGGAGGTCCAGTGGCCCAGGCCTCTGAAGAGGCTGGGGTGTTCTGGGTCAAACCGGGAACATGCAGGCGTACCCGCTTCCTGCGGGCCGTTCCCAGAGGGTCGAGCACTGGAAAGCAGAGGGCCTGCGTATAGTCACTTTCTCCCCCGTTGTACTGGGTCAGACCCAGGGAGAAGTGCAGGATGGTCTGCTGGATCAGCCCGAATGAGAGGAGAAAAGCCAGGGCAGGCTCATTTTTCAGCAGCAGCCCGGTGGCGCTGCTCAGACTGCGGGGGTGGGCCGGGGCCAGGAGTTGACCCGCCTGCGTGTGTGGGAAGAAGGTAGGTTGGGAGACCGTGGGGCGGTGGACTGTGAAGTCCCTGGCCCACTGAAGGGCACCGTCGATGTCTGTCCCCAGGGTCCGGGCAATCAGTGCGAAGATGTCACCGCTCGAGGGATTCGCCGCTGGGCGCTGGTCCGTCCAGTGGCCCAGCCGGGTCTGGTCGTGTCCCTCAATGGTCAGCCTGACGCTCGGAGTGCCAGGAATGTCGCTGACCTGCCACTGGGTGCCGTTCCAGACGGCGCGCCCATTGTAGAGGGTTTGGATGACCTTAGGGAGATCCTCAAGAAGGAGCGCTTCAAGCACCGGCACGCTGCCCATCAAGACTTGTCTCCACCGAAGATCGTCAGCTCCTGGAACACCCGTTTGAGACGGTCTTCAGGCAAAAAGCGCGCATAGTGCTTGGCCACAATCTCCGGGCTGTCCAGCAGAAGATCTGCCGCCAGCTCGATAGAACCTGTGGTCTTGATGACGTGGGTCGCCAAGATGTCACGAAAAGCGTGGATGGAGAAGGGTAAAACGCCGGCAATTCCGCATCCCCTGAGCGACCGTTCAGACAGGTATTCACGGGTCCACGCTCTCACCATATCTCCCAGGCTCATTGTTGTCAGTTCTTTGCCAGAGTGGCTAGGGAACAGTCGTTCAGAGCCTCCCACGATGGTGGGCCAGTAGTCGCGCAGATACAGTTCCAGGAGTGGAACGAGTGGTTTCAACGGTTGCTCGTTGAAGCTCAGGACAATCGCCTTTTCGCCGTTGCGATCTACAAAAATCTTCTTGTTTCTATGATTCTTAAAGTCATTGAAGGGGAGCGTAAGTTGCCAGTCACCCTTCGAGTCCCTACTCAGGGTACCGGTGTTGTCCTCCCGATAGCTCATAATTCTCCAGTGCTTGGACCGGAGTGGGAGGCGAACCAGCATCGAGAGAAGCAACAGATTTCGCCACTTGGCGGCGTAGGCTGGGACAGATTTGCTGTTCTTCTTCTCAGTTTGTTGGAGTTCTCTTGCATAAAACTTGAGAGCGTTCATGATGGGCGAGAGTGGGCTCTCTAAATCAAGAATAGGCGAAATCGGGAAAAAAGGCTCTCTGGTGTAGCCAATTTGATTTCTACTTTTGAGTATTTTGAGAGACTTTATTAGTCCTTCGCGATTAATATCACAGTGCTTCTCCCATCCACCGAGAAGATCAATAGAATCTTGCTGTTTTTGAGGGAGATTGGATTTAAGCTCGGGACTCTGGTAAATCCAACCAGTACCGCTACGTAATAGCGAGACTATTGTTTCAATAAACAAAACAGTTCCAGTATTGTATTTACCTGACCTAGATTTACGGAAATCTAGATAATCTTTGACAACATTAGAAAAGCTCAACCAGCTCATAGTCAAATCGCAAGATCTCATATTTCTTCCACTCTGATATAGATTAGCTGAGTCGCATGGTAGGCAAAGGTAGCCATAAAAACCCTCTAATTTATCTTGAATTATATCAGCGGTAGTGCTGGACCATGCACTACTGCGGTCCTCATTCGCAAAGCTATCAGGATCTGTCTTGTATTTTCTTAAGATATGCCACTCAGAAACGAGTCTATTGGGCCAGTTCTGTATTTTAAAATGATAAGGCATGTTAATAAGCAACTTAAGCCTCTCATTATAATTATTCTTACGAAATTGGTTTTCTACAGTAGCAAGTGCTTTATCAAATAGGCGCTTAAAATCATACGTTTCGCTTTTGAATGCACTATCTGAAAGCTGTTTAATTACTGCCAACCTCTTGTATTTATTAGACCGCTTGTCCCATCCTTCAGGCCACCACTCTTCCGGTATGTGGAAGAGAGGTTTATGCTCAAGGCGACTTGTAAACAATCTCTGAGTTAGTACCCCAGGAGCAGTGTCCAATGCTAGTTCTAGTTGGCGTACTTTTCTAAGATCACTGGGTTGGCATCTGCCACTTACCCACTTCTTAAGACTGCGAATCGAAATACCCGTTTCTCCAGCAATAGAAGTCTGATTTTTTTCACTGATACCGATCAGAAAACTGAGTGCGTCAGCGAATTTCATCGGTAGACTTTGATCCTTAATCAAAAAGAGTTGAAATCCGTGCCACCTGCGGAGGCGAGCAACAACAGGGGGATTTCCATTTATTATCTTGAGTTCTGAGAGGGAGGATTGGAATTCACTTCCGAGATGCGGCTCAGTTGACGATTCATCACTCAATTCACAGGCTTGCATAAATTGTTTCAAGGTACTGTAATAAGAGTTTATACTAGAAGGGGCTAAACCAGTAGAGAGAAAATAACTTCTTCCATAAAGCTTGAGCTCGTGGTATGTTGGAATGCCTTTTTGATTCGAGATACTTATTTCTTGAAGCCAATTTACTGTCGATAACTCAATGAGGCCCAGTCGAATAATCTGCTCATCTATCAGCTCTCGGTGAGGTGTACCCGGTTCAAAATAGCTTTCTGGCACTCCGGTTTCCTGAGCGACCATCCTATAGTCGCAACTTCCTTGAATACACGGGAGCTTCCGATGCTGCAATATTAAATGCTCAAGCCAATTTTGAATATTCGCCACATGTTCATCAGAGATTGACATTATGTCACCTTCCATAATTTCACAAACCTGTGCTTGTGAGAAGAAATGGTGCAAGAGCACAATATGGGTCCAATCTATTGTCGCAAACGCCCGCACTATAACTTCTCGGAGGACTAACTGTTTAAAATCATTCCTTTATCAAATTTATCTTTTAAGACATAATCCTGTCTCCTTTATTTCTCTGTGAGGCTACTCTGATTGAAAGACCTTTCTTTAGCAGAAAATCTTCATTATTTCTCTAATTTAGCTGTGTTTTAGTCAAACTGAGTATATTGTCTATCACCCAATGCATCTTAACATAATGTACTTAAATCGAGGAGTAAACAAATTTAATTTCCAATTAGATTTCCATGGGATTTTTTATAACATAGCGCCGCTCTATATGCAAATCCGCCATAAAAGAATATTTAGCGTGAGTGACATGAGATGTGCCATAGCTTCAAAATTCAAGAGTCATGACACACGTAATCCAAATGACGTAAAATAAATTTACCTATTTATATTAAGATATATTTTAGTATACGAGCGATAATTTAGTATTGCAAATTATTACAAATTCAATTTTGCAAACAAAAAGGAGATTCTCGAAAATTTATTCGACTACAACGCACTTTTTATGTGTTGATGATATCGGTACAAGTATATACGGTAGTGTTCTGCCGTATCTTTAGAAATTGCAATCAAAAAGCGTCGACCGTGTCTAGCACGATTTTTTTAATGACTGCTGTCAGATGCTCTCTTTTGCAAATGCGACACAAAAGGGCAGGGCAATATCTAGACTGTATTTTAATAATAGAAGCGCCCACTAAAATCATAACTAAGTCAAAATCAATGACTTTTAAGCAAGTCTCTTGTGACTAATTCCTAATTTGAGTCTTTGCATACCCAAGGTCTGGAATACAAGAAATGTAGACAACCGGATAATTTGCCTCATGTCACTCACGTTCTTAATTGGTTAAAACTATATGAGTTATTAGGCAAGATCATGAATGACCCTCACCTCTCTATGGCCCTTCGACTTTAGGAGTCTGGTGTCCTGTACGTTATTTACGCGACCAAGCCGGCGATCATCATCAACGGAGCCATGCCACGTGCGTCAGCGTGAGGCATGGCATTTGAGCAGCAGTACGAGGAATTGAGCCTCAGCCACGTCACCATCGACGGCATCAAGGGTTAGCGGTGGCCCGCGTCGAACTGCCAGATGGCACAGCACGCTCCTGCGCTCCCGCACACCCCATTGTTACGGACTGTCGGACCGGGCCGAGCTGCGTCTCGCGCGACGTGACCTGACCCCGCGCATCGAGGCCATCTTCTTCTCGTTGGCGTGGCCGAGCTGGAGGGCGAGGGCTAATGCGTGGGCGGGCCGATGATCGCCTCGGTTCCCCGGCCTGGGAGCAGGAGACCAGGCGCGACGAAGTGCGCCCGGCAGATCAACTCCGCTTCATGCGGCGCTCCCGGAGACGTTGATGCCCCGTATGGACGGTGGGCCTGGTGCCTGTGCGTATGTCGCTGGACGAGGCCAAGCGCTATGCGACGTTCAACGCCCGCGTGGAGAGTTTGGAGGACAGCTCAGATTCCGGGAGGCCTTCCAAAATCAGCGCTGCGTGATCCCGCTAGCGGGATCCTGGGAGTGGTCGGTGCGTGAGGGGGTCAAGATCCAGGTCAGGATCGCCAGGAGGCATTTTGAGCTCCTGCCGGTGGCAGGGCTGTGGAACTGCGTTCAGACGTTGGATAGGCCGCTAAAGAGTTGCATGATTTGACCCGGCCATCGACGGCGGGTCTAGTGGAGGTGTATGCCGCATGCCGGCGCTGCTGCTGAGCAAGGACATCTATGTATGGCGGGCCGAGTCCCTACAGCACGACCACGCGGCTGCCCTCAGGGGCTGGCAGCCGCGCATTTTGAGCGTCACGTCCGTGGGACTGAGAAGTGTGCTCTCAATCTGCTGATGCCAGGATCAACAGCGACTACTGCAGGCCAGTAAACCTCAAACCGGTCTCGCGCAGCATCGTCGCGGCTCCGTGGACGTGTTCAGCGTCAGCACCTGCCCACTGCCCGCTAGTCCATACAGGACGCTGCCCTGGAAGGTCAGGGCAAAGACGTCGGTCTTGTCCGTCCCGCCGATCACGGTGGCCTTGCCCATGAGCGGGTCGATGCGGGCCAGCGAGACGGAAGCACCTACAATGGGGCGGACCGTGCCGTAGAGGTTGCCTGTGCCATCCGCATCCAGAGCGTTGATGTTCTCGCTTGTGCCCAGTGCGTCCATGCTGTTGACCGCTCCATCGCTCAGATTAATCCGGACCAGATTGCTGAAGGTCACCCACTACAGTTCGGTGCCAGTCAGTGCCACGTCGGTTAGAGAGCTGCTGTGCTTCAGATCGAACTGTTTCTCGTCTTGACCCGTTCCACTCAGGACAATGCTGTACAGCGCGTTGTTGGTCACAGCGTAAGCACGGGCATTTGGGTGGTTATTATCTTAGAAAGGCGGCGTGGTTCCACCACTCCCACAGGCAGACAGGATGAGCGCGGCGACGGATAGCAAAGCGATTTTGCTCAACTGGAACCTCCGCATCCTGTACAGATTCTCTATTTCGGATGATCAGACAGATTTGCCAACCTTTAAGTCCTCAGCGGAGCGTTTGCGGGACCATTGTTCAGATGGACGCATTGATGGTTGAAACAGATGATGTTTACGATTTTTCTTCTGGCTCACAGCTCTCATGCAGTTCCTTGAGTCCGATGGTGCGCCCCAACATCTGATCCAACATGTCCGCCAGACAGGTGAGCTCGTGAGCCGCCCCCGAAAACCGGTCCAGGTCAGCCTGGAATCTCTGACGGGCGATGGATGGATGCAATCTGGGCTGCGAACGCTCCAGGAGCGAGGTTTCCCAGCCCCGAATGCGGCCTGACGTCATTATAGTCGGCCCTCCAACGTTCGATCTTCTCCGCTGCGTCTTCCAGCGACAGGAACCAGTGGGTGTTCAGGCACTCGTCCCGAAAGCTGCCATTGAATGACTCGATATGTGCATTATCCTGAGGCCGTCCAGGACGTGAAAAATCAAGAGTGACGTGCTGCTCGTAAGCCCAGAGGTCGAGCGCTTTACTGACAAATTCACTGCCATTGTCCACCTGGATCCGCTCGGGGGACCCCCGAGTTTGCGTCACGCTCCGCATGATTTCCACCACACGATCCGCGCGAATGCTGACATCGACGTGGATGGCCAGGCATTCCCGCGAAAAGACGTCCAGCAGCGTCAACGTGCGAAACCGCTTCCCGTTAAACAGCGCATCGGAGACGAAATCCATTGACCAGACCTGGTTCACCTTCATAGGATCTGTTCGCGCCGCGCGGTGCGCGGCACTGACCCGTCGGCGGGGCCGCTTCATCCGAAGATTCAGGCCCGCCTGCTGATACAAGCGGTACAGCCGCTTGTGATTGATCTGCCACCCTTCACGTTGCATCAGGATGTGGATGCGCCGGTACCCATAGCGCACACGGGTCTGGGCGATCTCGGTCATCCGTTGCAAGATGACGGGCTCATCCTGTTTGCGTCTGGGCGCGTATCGGAACGAGCTTCGCGGTGCGCGAAGCACTCGGCAGGCCCGCCGTTCGCTGACCCGATAGCCAACTTGCAGATGCTGGACCAGGGATTCGCGTTGGACGGGCCTCAGAGCTTTGATTTGATGACGTCCTGAAGCATGACTTTGTCGAGGCTGAGGTCGGCCACCAGCTGTTTGAGCTTCCGATTTTCATCTTCGAGCTGCCTCAAGCGGCGGAGTTCCGTGACCCCCAGGCCACTGAACTTCTTCTTCCAATGGTAAAATGTCGACTCGGCGATTCCCATTTTTCGGCAGATTTCACCGACTGCCACGCCAATTTCGGCCTGGTTGAGCGCGAACGCGATCTGCTCTTCCGTGTGCTTCGTTCCCTTCATGCTGACCTCCGGGGATGGTTCCCCTATGGTGCCAGACACTCCATTCTCAGGTGGATCGGTTTTCGGGGAGCAGGTCACTCGGATTATGCGGGCATGGTGGCACGGTGGGTGGAACATTAGAGAATTCGATCTCTAGCCCAACAATGAGATCAAGCTGGGGCTTGACCGAAATGGAGTGCATGGTAGGAATGTCTTCCAAACCGCCTGAGTTGTGCGCGTTGTGATTACCTTTGTTCTCTAACTGGCATTAATCGACATGGATGCTCAACTGCTTTCCTCTAATGCTTCTGCTTGCGCCAATGCTTGAAGAAGAGGAATGGACAGTGGGGGAGAGTTGGTGCATGTTGACTGTTTTATAACGTCGGTTTATCACGCGAGCTGCCTCACCGCTCCATCTCTGATCTCCAGAAACATGAACAGTCTTCGTTCATCGAAAGGACGGACAACTCAGGCGATCGGGCGTGAAAACCCAGTCAGCCGCGCGTCCCATCATTGCGCGTGCAGGTGACAGTAAGAAGTGTCCAATCCATCTCACGTGGATTTTCCCGACCTTTGACAGCGTTAAATACACCTGCTTTACCACCGTCTGCAGCGCGTCGCGCTCAGTTTCTACCTGAGCATCAGACCCTGATGTTTTTTTACTTGTCCCCAGTCAGGTCCTCCTTGACGATTTGCCACTCCACAATTTCGCTTACGCCTTCCATCACGTTCAGCGGTCACTGGACCCTGCGTGCATACTTGGCTCTGTACGACACACCTGAGCGATTGACGCACGCGCCGTGCACCAACACGCGCCAACGCCAGGACCTATGGCTGATCGGATCGGAGTTTTCGATAGCGCTATTCTTCCGCCAACGGGGGACTGAACTTGATGCACCACTTGCAAAGCATCTCGTGGCGGACCCAACACCGCGCTGATGCAGCTATTCCTTGCCGTACCGATAGCTCAGTAAAAAGAGGGCATAGCGGGAGGCCCTATGGCCGCGGCCGGGCGGCCTCGAGGTCATGAAGCACGTCGGAGTCATGCGAATGGGGCGGTGGCGTCGTAAACCTACATCCAACTCAGGGGCGTGCCTGGCACGGGAATCACTGTGGCGCGCCCACCAGCCGCCTGGAGCGCTTTGTGCAGGGCGGCCAGTCCCGCTGCTTCCAGATCGCGGAACACGGTAGGTCGTGCCCCTTGGGGCAGCGGGTACCTGCGTGCGCGCAACGCGTTCGTCACAATGAGCGGATTATGCCGCCCAGGCAGACCAGCATGGGCATGTGGTGATTTCAGCTGGGGTGCCCAGCAAACTGTGCACAGAGATCCAGGGCGTACCCGAGTGGCACGCCGTGCCCATGGGTGTGAAGGGAGGCCTTCAGGGTGTGGCCCTGCGATTTGAACGACGCATGCCAGGGGTGGACGGTGCGCATCTCAACGCCAGTGCGGGCGGTCAGATGCGGGAATCCTACGGTGCCCCGCGCCACCAGCAGTGAAAGTGAGAGCGCATGGGGGATTACGGTGTGGACTGCATTGATCTTCATCATCTCCAGGGGTAGGGGTAGGAAGCGGGCGACCAGCTGGCCTCGCCCGTTAGTGGAGCATGCACGCCCTGGGTCCTGGGCGTATCAAGGGGAGGCCCTGCTCAATCCTCCAGTGGGGCAGCGCATGGCGCCCATGACGCTCACAGAACCCTATGATTCGTGGACATGACGCGCTCAGGTTACAAGAAACCCGCCAAACCGGTGCTGTTCATCTCCCACTACGCCAAGGAAAAGGACGTGGCGCTGGCGCTCCAGCAGACTCTGGACCGAGCCTTCCTCGGATCATTCGAGGTGTTCGTATCCTCAGACACGGCCAGCATCACGATGGGCGCAGACTTCGACACCACGATCCGCGACGCCCTGAAACGGGCGTTCTACGGCCTATGTCTGTTCACGCCGGAAAGTTTGAAACGTCCCTGGATCAACATCGAGTTCGGTGCCCTTTGGTATGCCGAGAAGCCTGCCGTTCCCGTGTGCTTCGGAGGTCAGTCGGTCGGCACGCTCCCTCCGCCGTACAGCAGCAAAAACGGTCTGGACGCCACCAATGTGGACGCGCTGAATAAATTGGTGGCCAACATTGCCAAGGAACGTGACCTGGGACCTCCAACGATCGACTGGACCCCCTTCATCACGGTCGTCAAGGCATTCAATGACCGGGCGACCCACCCCTGGACAGGAACGGACGTGGAACGCCAGGTATTCATGGCGCTCTACGCTGATGTATACGATGCCGAGCTCCAGGAACCCTTCTACCCCCAGTGGGATCAGGTTGACGTCCCGACGCTGGCTGCACAACTGAGGCTCACGCCAAAGCAGGTTGAGGACGCCTTCGAGATCCTGGTTGAACAGAAGCTCATCCAGGGAAGCATCGGGTATGGCGGGGCGCTCGTCGCCTTGGACTGGACGCAGCCAGGGTGGGCGCAGTATGTCCGCATGGTACACACGGACTGGTCGGACGTCCAGCAGCGCATTCGCACGGCGGTAAACGGTCACCCGGACCATGTCGATGCCATGACCATGGCTGCGCAGCTGCGTCTGGGCTACTGGCCCGTCGCGCTGGCGCTGTACGAGTGGAAAGCCGCTGGACTGGTGACGCTGTCTGAGTCGAGTGCTGGCGTCAGCATCGTGTGGCGCTCCCCGAGACTGGCGAGACCCGACCCGGCGTGACCTGCACAACGCAACATTCACGCGAAGCCTATGGTTCGGACCTATGACGCGCTCAGGTCGCAGAAAGTCCGCCGCGGACAAGAAGGTCTTGTTCATCTCCCACTCTAGAGGTGGCCTTGGTGGTCCGGGCCACCTAGAGTCGCACGTTCATAGAGGCGTTCGAGATCTTCGTCTCGTCAGACATGGACAACATCACTTTGGGCGCGGAGTTTGACGCCAGAATCCGCGGCGCCCTGAAACGGGCGTCCTATAGCCTGTTCTTGTTCACGCCGGGAAGTCTGAAACGACCCTGGATCAACACCAAGTTTGGTGCCCTCTAGTTCGGGGGGACACCAGCCGTCCCGTTGTGCTTCGGTGGCCAGTTGGTCGGCGCGCTTCCTGCGCCGTATAGGAACAGAAAGGGACAGCTGACTTGCGATATAGATGAGTAACCGCAGCAGGAGACTTGAAGTCGCGGAGCGACCTCATTAATGACCTGGGCCAGGGTGCGACGATCTTACCGAACATCATCGCGCCCCAAACGCGTTCCTCTAGCCCTCAACGCTTCCGTTCGTGCTCCTCTCTCCGCCACTGCTTCTCCCCTAGAAACGCCTGCAACCGTCGCAACCCCGCCGCCGTCACGTCAGGCTCAGGTTCATCCCGCAATCCCAGGAACTCCCGGAACGTCAGGCCCAGCCGGGCCGAAGGTCTCCCCGATCCGCGCCACCGCTGCCTGTTGATCTGGCGTCATCGTCAACCACCTGCTCACCTTGCCGTCCGCGTCGCCCGAAACCGAAAGGGTCCGCACGATCATCCCGCCCTGCTCTGCCCGGATGAGCTACCCCAGTCCGACGCCTGCTGCCGTGAGCCTGGAGATGCGTCGTGCATGACCTTCACCAGCCTCCTGAACCTGGAGAAGGCCATTTGGTTTTTTCAGACCGTCACAATCAAAGGCGGCGAGCTCACGCCCATAGTGGACAGGTCGCTCTACGATTCACGCTTGTGTGCCCTCCGGGAAGGTTTGCCACCCATGCCACGTCTAGGCTTCCACCTAGCGAGGGTTGGGACAGTTGCAAACCGCCTCTGCAGAAAAGCAAGGCAAGCCTGTGCAAGCGCGAGGCCTTCAGCATCATGTGCCTGTTGCTGTTCGGCCCGTGTGGCCGCTCGGTCAAGGTACCGATCAGCGATGACACTTACGGCGACGCTGAACAGCGCCAGACCGATGCCAATATGAGCGACAACAGTCGGAACAGGCGTGGGGCATGACTGCTCAACCGCAGCCCAAGACGGGAGCCAACGACATCAGCCAGGCGTCCACCAGATCCTGGGCCGTCTGCGGGGGGATAACGCCCCAGAGGGACGCGCGCAGGCTACCCTGGCCCTGTGAACCGGCAGCAGCGGCGGCAGAGAGAGCAGAAGAGCCAGAAAAGACCACCCCGTACAGCACCTGAACAGGTGGTCACCGGCACCATAGATCGCCCTGACAGCAGCCTCTGGTTGACGCACATGACCGTTCCTTTCCAGGAGGGCCGCCCGCACCCTTCGTCCGCCGGAAGCGAAGGGCCATACGCCGTGATGATCACCTTGATGCACCCCACCATGTCCATTTTCGGCACGGCCCTCATGCATCATCCTGGCGGCATCATGGGCGACAGCCTCCTCGTGCTGGACCAGGCGTTTGAGGTCACGGGCGTGACGCCGCGAGGTGCCCACCAATTCCAGCTTCTCCCGAATGGCCAGGGCCGTCTGGGCATGGTGAAGCTCATCGTCCGTGCCTCAGACCTCCACACTGCCGAACGGCAGGCGATGGAGGTGGCACAGCCGTTCCTGAGTTTGCTGGCGGCCACACAGAACGTGCCCCTGAGCGTCCATGCGGTCACGACAGTGGAGCAGGACACCGGGGTGATCGCCCTCAGTGCCGGACTGGCCGGCAAGGAAAAGCGCCTAAGCCTCGAAGGGTTCTCCCCGTTACCGGTAGTGACCGATGAACAGATAGCCAACGTGTTCAGCGCCTACCGTGAAGCGCTGGGGGCCCAGGATCCCTTCCAGAAAATCATCAGCCTCTGGCGAGTGTTCGAGGGGTTGAAGAGTGTCCGGCAGACGATGCTTCAGGCCGTTCCGGCGCAAGAACGCGAGACGGTCTTGCGCAGAGGGAAACTGCCCACGTCCATCGAGACAGTGCCGGAGCGCTACCGGGACGGGGTAGACGATGCCACGCTCACGCGTGTGCTTGGAAAGTCGCATCAGGCAGCGGTGGAGCAGTTCACCAGTGAGTATCGCGATGCCGTCGCACACCTGACACTCAAGCCCGACAGGGACGGTACCCCCAGGCCGGTGCGAACCGCCGACACGTGGAGTGACGTGATGGCCTGCTGGAACGTCGCCCAGCTGCTGGAATACGTGCTGCGGGAGTTCCTGAAAGAAACCATAGGTATGCATCCTCAATACAGGAGCTTGACGTTCGACTGAAGTGCCCGCAGGAGGCGGTCCTCCTGGGGCTGGGGATTAGCTTACTGCTGTCGGTCCTTCGAGGAGGCGTAGAACTTGTGAATTCGTGGCCGGATAGGCAACCACTGTGGTGAACGATGGAGAATCTCTGTCTGGGCCTCAGTACACTTCCTGGGTTGTGCCTATGGGCTGGGGGAAGACCGATGAGCAAGAAAAAGGAAAAGGTGATCGGGGTCTGCCCCATGTGTGGTGAGGAAACGGATCTGATTCAGAGCCACATTGTTTCGCGCTTTGTTATTGAGGCCATGAAAGCCCGCGGAAGTGGCCGCCTGCGGCACTCTCAGAACATGGACAAGGTGGTCCAGGATGGCCCGAAACCATACCTGCTGTGCCGCCGATGTGACAACAGGCACTCCGGCAGCGAAACGAAATTCAACACTCGCCTGTACCAGCCGCTGCTCGACGGCGAACCGGGCCCCATTGACTACGACGACTGGCTAAAGACGTTTGTGATTTTCACCACGTATAAGAGCCTGCTCCACCAGCGCCAAAGTGGGCTTCTCACCATTGAAGGGATTGACCCCTTCCTGCCGGCCATCGACACAGCCATCGAGACGTTTCGCGCTTCTCTCAGTGGCGAACGAGCCGACCCAGGTAGATACAGGCACTACATCACGGTCATTCCCATCAATATCGACAGCGCTGAGGATGACGTCCCGGACCTGGCCCTGCAGGCCCTCGGCGGCCATACAACAAGCGAAGTGCTGATCACCGACGCGGACGAAGATGAGCCGGCCACCTGCTTCCATTACGTCGTGATGCCGCAGTGCATTTTCTGGACCTATATCGAACCCCAGGCAATGCCAATTCCCGGCAACTACGCCGGAGTCCTCCCGGAAGAGATTCATGATTCAGGCACGCTTCTGCTGAACCAACCCCGACTCGTCGGGATTCACGGCGGCATTGCCAGCCGGCTGAAATACAACCTGCAACAGATTCGGAGCGCGAACCTTAAAACTAAAACGCTCGAAGCGATGCAACGGACGGCCGAGAATCTTCCCGAGGACTTCGCCAGCACACCTGTCGCGCGGTTCAGGCGCCTTGCTGAGAAAGTTGACGCCCAAAGGCGGCGAAAGAAGTAACCGTTCCACCATGAGCGCGAAATTGCACCTGCGAGTTTCGCGCTGCTACTTCTTGTGGTCTGAAACGACTGCTCCTGGCCCTGCCCCTTCTGCTCGCCGCCCACACCAACCCGACGCAGCCGGACCATGAGTCCCGGCTGCGCGTCATTGCCATTACCGTCGGAGAACGCCTTGACCTGGCTGCCACCCTCGAGGGCGCCGACAGCCAAGCCCTCAGGTGTGCCCTTGCCCAGGTCAAGGATCCGGCGGGGCGCTGAACCTCCTGCCGTACGCCAGAAGCAAGGTCGCGTACGTCACCACCCTCCCTGCCGTGAGCAGCCCCCACCATGTCACCGTCCTCATCCGCGCGCGCCCGGAACTTCGAGCACGTCACCGCGGCCACACCCATCCGCGTCAACTGAACGGCCACGTCCGTCGCCAACCGATCCCTCCTCTGAAGTCCACCAGATCGGCCGCCTCATCGCCACCGTGATTACTACTGATACGGGTTGTGTTGCCTTAACCGGCTCAGGGTAGGCTGACCCGCCGTGACCGATGCCAACCCCTACCGCCACCGCTTTCCCACATTGATCATTCAGCATGCCCTTTGGCTGTACCATCGTTTGCCCCTAAGCTACCGGGACGTTCAGGAATTGCTGCACCAGCGCGACCCAAAAGGTCAGCCATGAGAC
>NZ_JACHFL010000035.1 GCF_014201875.1 Deinococcus humi
GCCGTTCACAACAGCCGCGACGAATACAAGCAGGCTCTGCTCCTCAGCATTGACCGACTGGTGCAGGCCACCCCAACCGACGACGACAGCATTCACCCGCCCTGGGTCGCGCAGTCAATTCACAATGACACCCGCGAATTCTTCAATGCTGAACGGTGAGGGCCCAGCCCGGTCTACGGCCGCATCACGGCCCGGAAATCGCTGGGCAACGTGCTGACGCTTCACATTCGGATGTGACAGGCAGAGCTCCAGCAGACGAGGAAAGGAGTCAGCAGTGGGTCACGAAAAGGTGGTCAAGATTGGACTCCTGTACCGGCCCAATGATGGCGCGCGGTTTGCTCTCGTTTCAGTAGGCAAGCGCAACTCACGCAGTTTCCAGTACCGGGCCACCGTTTCCTCCAGCCTCAAAGTCTGGGGAGGCAGGCTCACGCCCCAGCAAGCCCATGAAACCTTCTCCCATCACGAAACGGTTCCCCCGTTCAGCATACCCAGGAGGTCAGCGCATGAACACAACTCTGACGAACAGCAAAACGCATGGCACAATGAAAAGGGCCTGTCCACGGCGGACAGGCCCACTCCCCTCAGACAGAGGTAAAGGAGCGCGGCGAGTATATATGAAAGAAGAGAAGACCCTCAACCAGTGGCGCAAAGAACGCGGCCTGGGGGTGGACGAGCTGGCGGAACGTGCCGGAGTGGGACGCAGCATTGGCAGTTGGCTCTACGGCGGCAAGGTCCCCAAGCTGAAGGCGAGCCT
Organism: Deinococcus humi; assembly: GCF_014201875.1. Classification (NCBI taxonomy): domain Bacteria; kingdom Thermotogati; phylum Deinococcota; class Deinococci; order Deinococcales; family Deinococcaceae; genus Deinococcus; species Deinococcus humi. The sequence goes on from NZ_JACHFL010000035.1 coordinate 755, forward strand.
GGCGCTGGCTGGGGCGTTGGGTGTCGAAGTGACCCAGATCCGTTGGGGCGAGAAAGAAGAGCCCCAGCCCGTCCCCGCGATGCCGCCGCGAGCGGAGGTCAAGGGCAACCGCAGCTCGGTCACCCGTGAACAATACGAGATGGCAAAGGTGTGGGTAGAGGCGGGCCATAGCCACTCTGAAGCTGCCGACGCCATGGGCGTGAGCCGCGAGACCTATTACAAGGCGCTCCGCCGGTTTGCAGAAGAGGACGCTCCTCAGAAGGCCGACAGGGGGCCAACCCCCAAAGCTGCCGGGTCCAAGCCCCGAACGCCCAAAGCCGAGGCCGCCAAAGCCGTCTCATGACGCCGTGTGTTTTACGACATTTAGGAGGGTTTTACGACAACACTTTACGAGACCTATCCGGGCGACTGAGACGCTCGGCCTTTTTTTGCCGACGGGCACGCCAATGGCTGTAAATTATCTTGACTTTTGAGATGTCGTAAAATCTTTATTTTACGACACTTGAAATCAAGACATGATATTCTGGTTGCAGCGAAACAAGGAGAATTGATCCGTGACCGACTTGCCCGACACTCCATCCACAGCCCTCGCCGATCTTCTGGAGCGGTGCGGCAAGACCCGCTCAGAAGCTGAAGCCCTGGCCGCCGAAATGGTGCAGCGGCAACGCGCCGTCGATCCCGGTTGCACCTGGGGCCACATTCACCCCGAACAAATCGCGGGCCTGTGGAACCAGGCCGCCAAGCACGGCAAGAGGAAACTGGTGCTGGAGATCACTGCCGACGCGCCAACTTACGAAGAGTGGATCGGGGGGCAGATCCAGGTCACCGTCAAAGGCGCGCAGACCTGGGGCGATTACAAGCAAGAGCAGCAGGACGCCTGCGACAAGGAAGTGAACTGATGCAGGGTGTGATCGGCCAGGACCAGGGTGCGCCCACCGGCCCCGGACAATCCAAGATGTACGCGCTGAGACGGTACAACCCCAAGCCAGAGTGGCCAAATGGTTCTCTGTACGGCAGAAGCCAGGATTTGGAAAGCTTGAAGGGCCAATGCGATCTGTACAACAAGCAAAGCGCCCTAGACGACGGCTTCAAGCAGTGGTGGATTACAGACGGCCAGGGCAAGATCATCTATCCCCTGGAAACCAAGTCCAGCGTCTACACCTCACCCGCCGCAGAGTCGGATGAGGTCTCACAGTCCTTCCAGGAGATGCGGGCGTTCAGGTCGGCCAGTGCTTTGCACGACTTCCTCTTCCTGACCAAAGATGTGGACGAACAGGTGAAGGCCGAACGCCTGTGCTCACTGGCAAGCGAGCTGGAACTGACCGCCGAACATCTCCGCAAGCTGCTGGAGTTAGAGCAGCGATGAAACCCTGTGCGATTGCCGCCCGCTGGAAAGACCAGATCCCGACCACCACTGCGCACCTGCTGGAGCTGCACGTCAACCACGGCTCAGGGGTCCTCTCCGGCTTTTCCCTGGACCTGCTGAGTGGTGAGGCATTCAGGGCTGTGTGCAGCGCCGACGCCGAGAATCGTGCCAGGCTGGGGGCGCTGCTGGCAATGGTGGCTCAGGATTTCCCGCTGACGTGCTACGGCAGCCGGGAAGCCGTCTTGCAGTGGCAGGGACTAAAGCACACCCCGCCCTTGACGGTGCCGGATTCGTGGACGGCCACCGTCGAGGAGCTGCGCCGCGAGGGACCGCAGTACGGGGAGCCAGAGGGGAAATCAGCATTAGGGGAGCTTCACTGATGACGGCCACCACGCACACCCCCTCGGTGCTGACCGATGTGCTGAAAGGTTTCGCGGGCTACCTCAAGCGGGAAGAGGGCTTGAGTCCAGGGACCATCCGGCAGTACGGAGCCGATTGCTCACGGCTGGCGAACTGGCTGGCCGAACACCGTCTACAGATCACGAGTTGGAGCGACGTGAGGGCGCGTGACCTGCGGGCTTATGTCGATCAGCAGGAGCCGGAGCCAGCGCGCAACCGCCGTTTGCTTGCCAGTTGGCGCAAGTTGTGGACCTATCTCAGCGACGTGGAGGGCCTGACCATGCACCCCGGTCCCACCGAGATCAAGCGGGTCAAGTTGCCCAGCCGCCAGCCCCAGTACCTGACTCCCGGCGAGGTCTCCCGCCTGCTGGGTGCGGTGGACGGTGCAAGCCCGGAGCAGACGAAGCGGAACAAGGCCGTTGTTGCTTTCCTCTACGGGACGGGTTGCCGGATTGCCGAAGCCCTGAGCCTGACCGTGGACAAGGTAGAGGACAACTTTGACGGAACGCCTCACAAAATACGGGTGATCGGCAAGGGGAACAAGGAGCGCACGATCTACCTCTCCCCTACTGCCCAGCGGGTCTTGAAAGAGTGGCTGGCCTACCGTCAGCTCTACATCGCCGAGGGCCTCACCGTGTTCTGTCATCTGCGGGGCCAGAAGCAGGGACAGGCGATCACGGCGCGCAGCATTGAGCGCGTGGTCCAGACCGCAGGCGTGCGGGCAGGTTTGGCTCCCGAAAAATGCACGCCGCACAAGCTCCGGCACTCGCATGCCACGGCACTGGTGAAGGCGGGGCGCCGATTGGAGGAAGTGCAGGAGATTTTAGGGCATGAGAGCATTGCCACCACCCGGATCTATGCCCACCTGGAGCCGGAACGCCTGGCGGCGGCGGCGGCCAGCTTGCCGGACATTCTTTGAGTGTGTGCAGCCTGGTGTCGCAGAACCGATGAAGATTCAGTCGTCGATTGCGACAATATATTCCTGTATAAATATCATAGTACAGCAATATACCTGCACTGAAATATATTTCTGTATAAGTATCATAATACAAGAATATATCCACACTGAAATATATTCTTGTATAAATATCTTAGTACAGAAAAATATTCGCATTAAAATATATTCCTGTATGGGTAGGATGACTTAGAGCCAGGCCTTACAGGTGTAAAGCGATGTGCTTGTGCTATCGCAGGCGGCGTACAAGAACGCTTCGCCTGACCGTTTGCTGCTGGCAATCAACCAGAACGACGTGTCGCTTTTGCCTGCCTCATACCTCTGCCCGGACAACTTTGAGCGTTCAATGCTGGTTCACTGCCTGGATCTAGAGAATATTCAAAGCTCTTTCCCAGAGATCCCCGGTTGCGTGAATCCCGCCTGCTCATGGTTTATGAAGCAGAAAGCCTTGGTGAATTGCGCCACCTTTCGGTCCAGGAAGGTGTGGTCTGTCGCGGTCACCGTCTGCTGGTCCTGGGCTGCGGCCGAGGCACCAAGCGAAAGGGCCGCGATGGGGTGACAAGGTGCGGTTTCGTGACGGCCAGCATAGCGGTAAAGAGGGAAGCGGAACAGTAGATGGTCTGTAAAAATATATTCGTATATAAATACACTATTGTGCGAATATCTCTCTATATAAAAATAGTTGTACATTTACGTACTAACACAATAATATATTCTTATGAAAATGATCGCGGTGCTGTCGAAGAAGGGCGGCGTGGGGAAGACGCTGCTAAGCATGGGGCTGGCTCAGACGCTTGCTGTACATGGGAAGCATACGGTGGTCATCGACCACGACCCGGAAGGGAGTGCGATTGGCTGGCGTTTCAATGCCGAGGAAAATGGGCGTGACTTGCCCTACCAGGTGCTTGCGCCTGTCGATGTGGTGGCGGCGGCGGCAGCAGAATATGTGGTGGTGGATACCCCGCCCAACGACGTGGGGACGTTGCAACAGGTGGCCACCCGCGCAGATTACATCGTCATTCCGGTCCTGCCAGGGAGCGGCGAAGTGGACCGCTTGCAAGAGACCGTCCGGGCCATCGCCGCCGTGCAGGAGAAACTCAAAGCGGGGGTCCACATCGGTTTTGTCCTAAACCGTATGGAACACAACAATCTGGCCGCTGCCATGCCCGAGGTGATGGAAAATCTCAATTACCCCGTGATCGCGCAGCTTGCCAGAAGCGTGGACTATCAGCGTGCTTTTGGGGGCGTCATCCCTCAACACCTGACCACGCCTTTTGCCCAGATTCTGGAGGAGCTGGAAATTCTATGACAACGAAGAAAAAGACCACCGACTTGAGTTCCATGTTGGGAACGGCCAAACGGGCCAGTGATGTTCCGCGGCCACAGGTAGACGTCAAGCCAGAGGTGGAGCACAAAGTCCCTGAGAAGCGCGTCACGCTGACCCTGAATGCCGAGCTGCACCGCAGGCTCAAGACGCTGGCCTCCAGTCGGGGCATCAAGGTGTCCGAGCTGACCGATGAGGTTGTGGGCCGTTATCTGAACGCTATCCAGGACCGCTGAAGGGGCCAGAGGTGATGGATGACAATGAACCCGAACGGATCTATGAGGCCGCGTGCCGACTGGTGCGTCAGGGGATCAGCGTCATTCCCACTGGCGGCGGCGTCAGCGTGCGGGCCAAGGAACCCCACACGCAGGCCCTGATCGCCTCCGGTCACACCTTCACCAACGATGATGGCGAGCTGCGGGCCAGTTGGAAACCGCTGCAGACCCAGCTCCCCACCGCGCAGGATCTCCAGACCTGGTACCTGCACAGCCGCGCACGCGGCCTGGCAGTGGTCACGGGTGAGTTGAGCGGTTACGTGGTCATTGATGTGGACCTGATGGGCTTGCCTCTCCTGCACAAACTGGGCTGGAAGCCGCATGTTGTCTCACCGAGCGGCGGCGCGCACCTGTATCTGCATCACCCTGGTTGGTTCGTGCCGTCCAACGCGAGCAAAAGCAAGAGAACCCTGCCTCCCGGCTTTGATGTGCGTGGCGACGGCGGCTACATTATGTTCCCGCCCAGCCGCAACCGCGAGGGCTTCTACCGCCGCACCGATGAACGCCGCAGACTTAGCGTCTGGGACATTCCTGAGGCGATCAGCGTGGCAGGGGAGACCTACCACCTCCGCGAGGCGCTGGGACTGACCCCACCCGCGCCGCAGGACTCCAGACCCGCCGAACGTCCTGACGTCCAGCCCTTTGACGCGGACGACGAACGCTGCCCCATGGCCCTGCTGCTGGACCGAGCCGCCGATTATGCACTGGAGAGCCGCAACAAAGGCGCCTTCATGCTGGGGCTGTGGGCCCATGCCAACGACTACAGCCGCGATGAAGCCATCCATGCCGCCGGGGAGTACACCGACATCGTGCAGGGCGTCAAGCGCACTCCCTTCACTTTGGACGAGGCCCGGAAAGCCGTTGCCAGCGCCTACACCTATCCTAAAAAAGACCGATGGCAGAAGCGGGAGGAACTGTTCCTATGACGACTCTTGAGAGTCTGCAGTATTGCGCCGTGTTGAGAGACACCATAGAAGGCTTGCAGGCTGGGAAAGACGTTCTGGGAATCGATATCAAATGTGAAGTTGAGAACGACTCAACGGGTGCAGAGCCAGCCGTTGCCGCGCCTGGAGGAGCTGTTGGAACTCGAAGCCTTTCGCCCGAAACGGGGCCGGGGTGCTGGGACGGCAGGAGCCGGGGCGCTGGCCGTGAGGCTGCACGAGCTGAGCCGGATCTTCCTGGCCGCCCGGTTGTACCTGTACGGCAAGGACGGTCAGCCTCCCAAGCAAGTCGTGATGCACCTGTGCGCCGAGCTGTTGGCCCGGTCCCTGGGCATCTGTGATAACACCCTGCGCGAGTGGACCGCCCAGCTCCAAGCCGCCGGCTACCTCTACGCCCGCGTGCACTTCAACCACCGCCACTCTGGATGGCGAGCGGGTCACGGCCATAGATGGGATGCTGTACGCCGTGCGCCTGGCCCCAGACCACACTGCCCGCCTGAGATACCGCGACTACAAACGCCAGTACCGGGACCTGGACACGGACCGGGCGGCAGTTCGCACGGCCCACAACGCGATCAGGAATGCCGAACAGCGCTTCGAGGAAGCCAGAATTGCAGAGTGCGTTATGAACGATGAAAATTTTATTGAGGGATCATCGGATCCCAGAGGGCAGATGCAGGCGGAACTGCTCGAACAGCTCCGTCGCTGGGTCGTTATTCCCGGCAACGTCACCACCTAAAACCCGTTAAAAGCTGACCCAGCACTAATTGGCGCAGATGAGGCCGAATGTCTCCTGAATGGCGTACAGGACGTGGTTTTCTTATTGCCCACTCTGCTCGAAGCGCGCAAGTCTAGGCGGGCGGCGCTGGTGGGCATCATGGGTACGGCCTTAGCACGGGATCTGAAGGACACCCACAGCCGGCTGTACTACTGCAAAGTGATCCGGCAGGCGTGGCAAGCGGAGATCGAGGGACGAAGTGGTTTGCAGGCGCTGGCGGCCCAATTGCAGTGCCTGGAGGTAGATAGACGCGAGTGGAAGGACCTCAGAAGCCGAGCCGCGTTACTCGCGGCTCGGCTTCGGGCGGCGTGACCTCGGACACATAAGGCAACTCGAATGCTTCATTGCTTCGCTTATCTGCCCCGCGTACCGTGCGCAGCAGATAAAATCCACGAATGAAGTCAGAGTGGCTCAGGTGGGATCTACATGTTCATAGTCCTGAATCTTTTGAACACCAATTTTCCTTTAATGACCCACAAGAGGCGGAATCTTACGGCAATGATATTTTTGCTAAATATCTTGATGTCTTAGAGGAAAGAATAGAAGTCGAATGTGTTGGTATTACCGATTACTTTTCTATAGATGGTTATCGTAAAGTTTATGAAGCCCGGAAGGCCGGCCGTCTCCAAAATTTTAAACTAGTTCTTCCTAATATTGAATTTCGTTTGACCAATATTCTAGAAATTGGACCAGATCGTAAACCGAAAAAGATCAACTTCCATGTTATTTTTAGTGATGAAATTGACCCTGACACTATTGAAAATGAGTTCTTATCCTCTCTTAATTTTTTAGATGATCGTAATTCAAAACATTCTTTAAGACGGGATAATCTTACTAAGTTTGGTCTTAAAATGCAGGGTATACAAAAGGAGTTTAAACAGAAAACCCCCTATGCAGCTGGATGTATTTGTGCCTCTATTGACCTAAATGATATTGTTACCTTACTTCGTGAAAAAGATAGTATATTTCAAGGACGATATCTTCTTGTGCTGGCTGCTGAAAACGTTTCTAAGATCACTTGGGGTTCTCAAGGTGATGTTACCCGGCGCCAACTTATGTCACATGCTGACGCTATTTTTACGGGTAGTTCTAGCGATCGCGACTTTCTACTTGGGAAAAAAGGCGAGAATTTTCAAACTGAATTTGGTAAAATCTGGCCTGTACTTCATGGTTCGGACGCTCATGATTTCGTAAGCTTGTTCAATCCGGATTTGAATCGCTACTGTTGGATCAAAGCTCAACCGACCTTTGAGGGCCTTAAACAAATTATTTACGAGCCTGAAGATCGTGTATGTATTAGTGAAGAACAGCCTAGATTCGCTCAATATAGTTTTGCTATTGACAAATTTTCTATTAGTCAATCCAATTTAGGTGAAAACATATCTATTAAAAAGACTGACCTTGATCTCAGTCGTGGCCTAGTGGCAGTTATTGGTGGTAAGGGTACCGGAAAAACAGCGCTTTTAGATCTCCTCGCTCACTCTTTCAATAGTAGACTCGCCTCTGAATTACCTGAAGGCGAACGACTGTCATCTTTTGTTGCTCGTAATACTAAAGGAAAATCTATTCCTGATCTAACAACTGCAATAGAGTTTGCAGATCAGTCTAAATTCTCTAAGAACATGAGGGATAATAATACTCACAGAGCTAGCATAACTTATCTCTCTCAGGGAAAAATTGATGAGTTTTCAAATGATTCAAATAAGTTGCAAATTCAGATTCGACGTATTATCTTCGATAAAATTAGATATACGAATAGAGATTTGACTGATGAATACGAATCTATCCAGAGCGAGATTAATAGCACAGTTAAAACTATAAATGATACTTTTGCTGATTTAAAAAGTATTTATTTTGAACTAGCACAATCTGATTTGAAATTTATAGATAATAGCATGATCGATAAAGCTGCTTCTATACGATCTATTGAATTGGAAATACAAGATCTATTGCAGAGGACAGAAGAATCTAAAGGTATTTACGATGAAATCCTTAAAAGACAAAACGTTTTTAGTAATCTTATACAAAAATATCGTTCTATTCGCTCTAATTTAAATTCACTTAAAAAGAAACTGCAAAGTTCAATAGGTATAGTTAGAGATACTGAAAGTTTAAATAATAATTTGTCTGAGCTGGGTATTGGATCTGGTATAGCTATTTTGAATATTGATGAAGTAAATAAAAACATCATAGATATTGATGTTTATATTATGGAGTTAATTCATAGAAATGAAGAGGACTTGAGATCAGTTCAGCAAGAAGTAGAGGCAATGTCAGTAGATAAAGATAAAATCGAGAGTCTACAGCAGCGGAAGGGAATAGAGTTGATTTCTCTTCAAGATTTGAAAGTACAGAGAGAAAGTTACATCGCCAATATAGAATCCACGGACGAAAAGAGGATCTATCAATATGAAAATATTGCTCGTTTGCTTAATCTTCAGCAGAATCTAAGAGATTGTTACTCAAGAATCATATCTGCTTATGCTGAGAATCTCCCCGAAATTTTAAGAAATATAGAGTTTTCGGCAGAGGTTCAAATCGAGTTTGATAAATGGGCTGAGGATATTGATGGATTATTTGATTCGAGAAAGGGTGTAACTCTGGAAAATATACAAAGCAATTTGGAATTAATGAAAGCAGAATACATTAATCCCTCTGTTGTAAATATACAAAATATTTATCAAAATATCATAGATAATGCAAAATCGCTTAAGAAAGGTAGATCGATCCAAGATATAGAAGCCAAATTATACGAGCTTCCTATTGGAATTAGCACAGGTATTTCATATTCTGGGATAGATATGGACAGCCTCTCCATGGGTCAGCGCGGTACAGTTCTTTTAAGTATATATCTAGCTGATGGAGATAATACCTTAGTAATTGATCAGCCTGAAGAGAATTTAGATAACAAGTACATCTACAATGTTCTAGTAGAGGCCATCAAAAGGGCAAAATTGAATCGTCAAATAATTATTGCTACTCATAACGCTAATCTCGTTATAAATACAGACGCAGAACAAATTGTTATTGCTGATTTCAAGAATAATGAAATATTCTATCAGTCCGGTACGATTGAAGATTCAATTATTCGCAAAGAGATCGCTCTTATACTGGAGGGAGGTGAAGAAGCTTTCAATAAGAGGGAAGTTAGATATAGTGCGAAATAATATCTAAACATTAAGTATAAAATGCTTGGGTATGGATAATATACCCAGCACCTAATTTATTTATCAGATGTAATTCTGAGATATTGATAGACCGTCTCTCTGCTAATCCCAAAGTCCATAGCAATGCTGGTCTTCGGCTCGCCATTCTCAGCGCGCTGCCGCAGATCATTGACCTGGACGGCGGTGAGCGTCTTCTTACGTCCCTTGTACATTCCCGCCTTCTTCGCTGCCGTGATGCCTTCACGCTGGCGCTCGCGGATCAATGCACGCTCAAACTCGGCGAAGGCTCCCATCACGCTCAACAGCAGCTTGGACATGGCCGAGTCTTCTCCAGTGAAGGTCAGACCTTCCTTGATGAACTCGACGCGGACACCTTTCTCCGTCAGCCTATTGACCAGGGCGCGGAGATCATCGAGGTTGCGGGCCAGGCGATCCATGCTGTGGATCACTACGGTGTCTCCCTCACGAGCATGACCGAGCAGAGCAGTCAATTGAGGACGGTTGGCGTTGCCGCCGCTGACCTTGTCGGTAAACACTTTGTCGAATGTCAGGCCTTCGAGCTGTCGAACAGTCTTCTGATCTTCAGAGCTGACGCGGGTGTACCCGAGACGATGGCCTCTCTTAGGGTTATTCATGGGTTCTCCTGTCAGGTTAGGGTCTAGACCCCGGCAGGATACTGTCAGGAAATCCCAAAATCAGCCCTATTCTGACGCATTATCAGGCCTTTCCCTGACGTCAGGTTGGGGTATACCCCAATCTGACAATCGATAAGAGCTGTCAAAGTTCTCAGAGTTATTTCCGCCCTTTAGTCTTCAGGTGCCGGTGGTCTGCAGAGACCACTTCCATTCCAGCCTGAATGGGCGAATACTTCCGTGCGTCATGCCGCAGCCTAAGAGACCATTGCATCCCCTCCAGGCCCGGCTCTCCCAGTGGCTGCTACACGAGGAAACCCCACACCAACCAGAAGGCTTCTACGAAGAGAACAAGGAAGCCAGCACGCACCAGCACAAGGAATCCTGGTGGAAAGTGATGTGCTTGACCGGTGTCGACTACTTCTCCACCCTGGGGTATCAACCGGGGATCGCGGCGCTGGCTGCCGGGAGCGTCGCCCCAATCGCCACGCTGGTGCTGGTGATCGTCACGCTGTTCGGGGCGCTGCCGATGTACCGCCGCGTGGCGGCAGAAAGTCCGCATGGCGACGGCTCGATCAGCATGTTGGAACGGTTGTTGTCGTACTGGCCCAGCAAACTGCTGGTCTTGATCCTGATCGGCTTTGTCGCCACCGGTTTCATCATCACCATCACTCTTTCGGCGGCGGATGCCTCGGCCCACCTGGTCGAAAACCCCTTGCTGAATGCCACTTTGAGCGGCAAACAAGTGGGCATAACGCTGATCTTGCTGCTGCTCCTTGGCGCCGTCTTCCTGAAAGGGTTCAAGGAAGCCATCGGCATCGCCGTGATCCTGGTCGGTGTGTACCTGGCCCTCAGCTTGGCCGTGTTGGTCAAGGGCTTTGGGCTCATCGCTGCCCAACCGGAACTGCTCACCAACTGGCAGACGGCCCTAAGCGCCGGCTTTCATTCCCCACTGGCCCTGATCGGTGCGGCGCTGCTCGTCTTCCCGAAGCTGGCATTGGGTCTCTCTGGCTTCGAGACTGGCGTGCTGGTGATGCCGCTGGTGAAAGGGGACGCCACAGATACCGAGGAAGCCCCCATGGGACGGATTCGCAATGGGAAGAAACTGCTGACCACGGCCGCGCTGATCATGAGCGTGATGCTGGTGGGTTCCTCCCTGGTGACCACCCTGCTGATTCCCCGACACGAGTTCTGGGCGGAGACCACCATCACGAGTGAGATCGGGTCCGCTGATCTTCAACGCGGTGTGGCCGTCGTGAATGTGCCTCTGGACTCCCAGACGAACCCGCGGGAGATCTATGCCTTTCACCTGCCGCCGGACCGAACGGGGCAATATACCTTCAGGGCTGACACGGTGGGGGGCCCAATTGACTTGGCGGTGCAGGTGAACCCGACTGGCCCCACCACCCGGGTTCAGGTGGATACCCCTTCGGGCGCGGCCAACGGCCGCGCCCTGGCGTACGTGGCCCACGAGCGGCTGGGGGAAGGCTTTGGCACGGTCTATGACGTCTCGACCATCCTGATTCTGTGGTTCGCCGGGGCTTCGGCCATGGCAGGCCTGCTCAATATCGTGCCGCGTTTCCTGCCCAGGTACGGCATGGCCCCGGAATGGAGCCGTGCCCATCGCCCACTGGTGCTGCTGTACACCGTGATCGGCGTTCTGGTGACGGTGGCGTTTAAGGCCAATGTGGACAATCAAGCAGCGGCGTACGCCACCGGAGTTCTGGCCATGATGACCAGCGCCGCCGTGGCCGTCACCCTGATCTCCATTCGGCGTCACCAGCGCACTGAAGCTATCGCCTTCGGTCTGATCAGCCTGATCTTTATTTACACCAGCGCAGTGACCATCCTGAGTGACCCCAAAGGGCTCTACATCGCCCTGGTCTTCATCGCAGCGGTGCTGGTGACGGGCATCAGTTCCCGCATCTCCCGTTCGTTCGAGTTGCGGGTCAGCAACGTGATTCTGGACGATTCAGCCAGGGAACTGTTGAAACAGTTTCCACTGCGGCCCCTGCGGCTGGTGTCCCATCACCCCGGCCGCGTGACCCTGGACGAATACCGCAAGCAGGAACTGCGGGTGCGGCAGATGGTCCACTTGCCTGACGATGAACCCTTCATTTTCCTGGAGGTCGACGTGGAAGATGCCAGTGAATTCACTGATGTGGTCGAGGTCTCCGGCCTCATGATCGGGTCGTATGGCATCCTAAAAGCTCGTGGTTCCAGCATACCCAACACCATCGCGGCCTTGATGCTGCATTTGCGCGGCAAGGGTGCGCCGCCACAGGTGTACATGCGCTGGACCGAAGAAGACCCCGTTCATTTGCTGCTGGACTTTATTGTGGGCGGACGTGGGGACGTGCCGCCAGTCACGCATGAGATTCTGCGCCGCGCTGAACCAGATCGGGATCGCCGTCCAATCGTTCACATCGGTGGCTAAAGTTGTGGTGCTGGCTTCTGGTCAGTAGGGGAATCGGAAAGGCCGACCCCATTGCCAACCGAAGTTAGCTTTGGGGCCTGATTTCTGGTAAACGGCCTTACCGAAAAGGCCTCTGTGCTCCCATGCGGCTGGTGCCCAGGGCCTTCCTGTGCAAGGCCCTGCTCAGTGCCGGTCAGCTGTCGGACGTGTGCCAGAAAATATTACGCGTAACACTTGCCTTCACCCGGCCACAACGTTGCGCGGCTGTCAGAGCACGCTTCATAGGATGTCGGCCATGCTCCGGCAAGACACTGGCCTCATACAAGCACCTCAGAGCGCGTCCAAGGACCAGCGCTAAGCCGCCATGGCCCGTGCCGTGCCCTATGCCGCCACACCGGACGGCGGCCTGGTCCTGCCCGCGGACGCCGTGGCAGGCCAGCCTTACGTGTGCTTACAGTGCGGGGAGCCAGTGTCGTTCCGCCGCGCGCACCTGCGGGCCGGAAAGGGGGTAGAGGCCCACTTCTCCCACCGTCCTGGGAGTGCCTGCGCCGGGGAGAGCGTGACCCACCTCGCAGCCAAGTGGCGGCTGCACGACGCGCTCAGCCGCCGCGAGCGGCCGTTCGTCCTGCGCCGCCACTGCGCTCGCCTGTGGTGCGAGGCCACGCTCGACCAGCCGTGGGACGCTGAGCCCTACGACGTGGCCTGCACCGAGGTCCCGCTTGGCCCGTACCGCCTGGACGTCGCTGCGCTGCAGGGCGAGCGCGTCGTGACCGGGTACGAGATCTTCCACAGCCACCGCGTGAGTACGGCCAAGGCAGCGGGGCTGCCGGTGCCGTGGATCGAACTGCAGGCCAAGGCCACCGTGGAGGACCCCTACGTCTTGCAGCCGGTGCTGGAGGCGCAGCTGAGCGCGGCAGCCCACGCCACCCTGCGCGTCAGGCTGCGGGCGAGCCGCGTCAACGTGCCCGCCACACTCAACCACCGCATGAGGGCCGGGGAGCTGCTGATCGAGCCGGGTAACCCCCGCATGCTGCCCATGCAGCTGATCGAGCCGCTGTTTCACTCGCACCTCGAGCAGGCCAGTGGGCTTGAACCGTGGCACTGCCCGACGTGTGAGGCCGCGTGGACGCGCCACGCCCTGCTGGTCCTGGAATTTGCCAGACGCGCACGGGAGCAGGCCCTTCGGAACGAGCAGTACCAGCGCGAGCAGGCCGCCGCCGCTGAGGTGGAATTGGCCCGGCAGCGTGAAGTGTTCGGCCCACGGCTCAAAACCGCCTTTCACCAGCATGAAGTGGTGTTCTTTGAGCGCCTCGCGTCCACCATGCGCTTCGCGTGGCGGTACGTGCCGTATCCGGAGCAGCTGGCCGAGCATTTCCAGGCGTGCCCCGAGGAGCTGCTGATCGCCCGGCGCTGCGGTTCGTGCCACCGGCCGATCCTGTGTGTGGACACCAACCAGCGGCTGGGCCGGGCCCAGGGGTACTTCCCGATGATCGCCCTCCAGCGGCTCGACGGTCGGGCGCACGGCGTGCTGGTCTCGGTCTGCCTGCACTGCGGCGCCCGCCAGCGCTTCCTGGGCCAGTACGAGGGCACGCACGTCAGACTGTGGGCGCACCAGCTGCTGCGCTGGCGTGAAGCGTTCGAGGACTGAGCATGCAGAGGCTCGTAGCCGCGCTTCAATACAATTTCCTCATTCTTACCTGCACCGTAACGGCAACCGTCCAAATCAGGCACTCTCCGAAAATATCGAAGCGGTGGTCGCTGAGTCTCACGATTGCGGCAAGCCTTATTGATAACGACATAAGTTGGCCCTGGTCTGCGCAATCCCCGTCCATCAGCCAGGTGGGATGGGTGACCGCCCTTCACAACAGGCAACGCCAAGTGGAAGGTTCGGCTTATAACCTGTCTCAGATGTCTGAAACCGTTTTTGACCGGATCTTGCGTGGTGAACTTCCTGCTCACGTCGTCGCAGAAGACGCCGAGACGTTCGCCTTCCTCGATATCCATCCCGCTGCGCCTGGACACACGCTGGTGATTCCCAAACGACCCGCCCGTGACCTGCTGGATGCAGAGGCAGATTCGGTGGCGGCGGTCGCAAGAATGGTGCAGCGGGTCGCCAAGCTGCTTGACCTGACGTTCGCGCCCGATGGGATCACCGTCCTTCAGAGCAACCGCCCCGCGGCGGGGCAAGAGGTGTTCTACTACCACGTCCATGTCATTCCCCGCACTCAAGGCGACGAGGTGAGCATCGGCTATCGGGTGTTCACGGAGCTGGACCTCGCGGACGTGGCACAACGGCTGCGGGATGCTCAGACGGCTTCGTCGCCGCGCACCGAGGCACCCATCAGCTGAAGAGGAAGCCCGATGTACCGGATGCGCTGCCAGGCAACCATAAGCTTCGCTTTCAGCACGGCGACAGAACGGGCACAGAAGTTCCCCAGCACATTCCGTTTGACATACGCCCACACCCGCTCAATGGGATTGAGTTCTGGGGCGTACGGTGGCAGGAAGACCAACGACAGGCGTTCGTGCAACTGCACGAACGCCTGGGTTGCCTTCGCTCGATGAATGCCCGCGTTATCGAGCACGACCACGATCTCCCCCTGAATGTGACGCAGGAGATGCCGCAAGAACTGGATGACGTCCGCACTGCGGATGGCGCCGGACTTTGTGTGCTGAAAGAAGCGCCCGTCCGACGTAATGGCCCCAATTGTGGAGAGCTTCTCCCAGTTCGCCGGGAGCGTGACCAGGGGCGTGACGCCTCTGGTCGACCACGTGCGTCGCCGCACGCCTTTCAGCGAGAAGCCGACCTCATCCAAGTACACGATGGTCGCGCCCTGAGCGACCTTTTTTTCCCAGCTCCGGCGCAACCTGTTCTTTCCACGATGCGATCCGGAGTTCATTCCGCTCAGCCGCGCGTCCGTCCGGCATCTGAGGCGTGAAGCCCAGCTGACGAAGAATTCTGCGCACGTGGTCGTGGTGGTACCACACGTCGAACTTCCGCCCGATCAGGTCAGTGACTCGCCGGGTGGTCCAAGTCTCGTCGGGAAAGCCGTGCTGCAGAGCACCCTCCCGCAGGAGGGTGCGGACCTGGTCGAGCTGGCTGGCGGTGAGTCGAGAGGGGCGTCCAGTGGTCACTGTCGCCTGAAGACTGCCGGTGCGTTTCAGCTGCTTTTTCCAGTTGCCGACAGTGTGCACGGAAACGCCAAAGTGCTGGGCGATCTCTTGTTGTGACTGGGCTCCTTGTTGAATCCAGGAGATTGCGGCCAGCCGGCGTTCTTCAAGCTGGGCACGGGAGTACTTGGACGGATGCCATTCGGCCACGCCGTCAGCCTATCAGGCTGCACTTATGCCGCTATCAATAGTACAGCTTGCCGCAGCGTCCTGACTGCTCATGCAGCGAAATACTTTAGAACGCGGGCGACCTGGGCGTGGTTCCAGCTCTGGCCATTTCGCGAGCGGTGACCCTCGGCATTGAGCTGAGCGGCGATCTCGCGCAGGGACATGCCAGTCTGGCGCATCAACCGGATGTAACCGTTCAGCGAGGTGTAGGCCAACCGTGCTTTGCGGGCCGTGGTGGCTCGGCCAGCTTCTCGGCACGTTTCAGACATGGGTAGTGGGCTGCCCAACTTGGCGCCACGTGCCTTAGCTGCGGCTAGAGCGTCGCGGGTCCGGGTGCCGATCAGCCGAGCCTCATGCTCGGCCAGCGCCGCCATGATGTGCACCGTCAGTTCCGTTGCATCCGGCATGTCGCATGCCACGAAGGGTGTACGCGCTTCCATCAAGGAGCTGATGAAGGCGACATTGCGGGCCAGCCGGTCCAGCTTGGCGATCACCAGGGTAGCCCCCGCCTGACGTGCTGTCTCCAGTGCCGCTCTCAGCTGGGGGCGGTCTCGCTTTGCAGTCTCGGTTTCGATCTCGATCACTTCCTGAATGACGTCGAGATTGCGGGAACGGGCGAAGACGGTCACGGCGTGGCGTTGGGCTTCGAGGCCGAGACCGCTCTGCCCCTGCTTGGTGGAGACGCGGTAGTAGGCGACGGCAGGCGGCATTGCTTAGAGTGTAGCAGTTTAGAAATGGGCGTTATTGAAGTGCTACAACATATCCGCCACGCCAATGACACGAGCTATAAGATTCGGAGCGTGACCCTGAAACGGTTTTTTAATCGCTCCGAAGAGGCGACCAACAGTGAACTATATGCCTTAGCACAAAAACTTGGCCTACGCCTTCAGCCTAAGGCCAAACTCTCAGATGTATTTAAAATTGATAATTCTGGAATTTCAGATGAGGAGTTTCGATATGCTTTGATGGCACATTTTGACTTCCTTGTTATGGACGAAGATTGGATGCCCCTCTTTGTCGTTGAATTTGATGGACCCACTCACCAATCTTCAGAACAAATTGAGCGAGATAAAAAGAAGGACAAGCTTTGCAAGCAATTTGGATTGTCAATTTTAAGAATTGACTCCAAATTTATCAGGACAGAAGTAAGGCAGATGTCTCTCCTAGCCTGGCTGTGCAAGATATGGTTGTTTGAAAGGGATTTTTCGCAAGCGCAGGAGCAAGGAGCCATCCCATCTGACGAACCTTTTCTATGGTTCAGTGTAATGAGCGAAGAGGCGGGGCAGCCAGTAACCTATCCATATGACATATCATTGCCGTCTCGACTATATTTAATCGAGCTTTTTAAAGCAAGCAAAACAAGAAGTTCAGCTCCATTGATTACCACATATGAAACTGCCGATGTTGTATATGCTGAATGTTTTTTCCGCCTTACTGATGATCTTGTTGCGATGAGCCAATCATCTGTCAAACAATTTAAGTTTCGCGGCATCGCTCCTTGTGAGGTTGCTGAGGAATTAGCCGTCATCCAGATTGCTGAAAATATTAAGGAAATTTTTCAGGGCCGTGCTGAAGCGATGCCTATGAGCCACGCCAGGGCGCGTTTGTCTGCGATAGAGGATAAGCCTGAGTTCCGCAAGAACGGGGAAATATGGTCATAAAATGGTCGTGCTGCCT